>JAYWCQ010000106.1:0-20117 GCA_043780435.1 Polaromonas sp. | reverse complement strand
TGACCGGCGCACGGGTTTTCTTCTCGGCGAATTTGGCGTCATAGCCGCCACCCTGCACCATGAAGTTCTCGATCACGCGGTGGAAGATGGTGCCGTCGTAGTGCTTGTCGGTGACGTATTGCAGAAAATTCTCAACCGTTTTGGGCGCTTTGTCGGGGTAAACCTCAACCACAAAGTCGCCCGCAGTGGTGGCGAATTTGACCCGAGGTGGCTCTTGTGCCAGTGCGCTTGTGACGACCGAAAACATAGCCGATAGCGCAATCAATGTGCTGGTAAGTGCCGAAAAATGTCTAAATTTCATCCTATGACTCCTTCAAAAAAATCTTCCACTGGCTGCCTTGTCGCTCCCAGTATTGTCGTTTGGTCGAGCCGGTACGGTTACCTTCTGTGACCTCGCCAAAAGTGACGATCATGGTGTCTGCCGAGTCGGTCCAGCGCAGCAAGGACAGGTCCTTGAGCACAATGGCACGTCCTCGAACCTTGGCTAGTTCACTGCGTAAGGTGGGGGTCCATTCGGTCAGTGATTTGCCGTTGCTGTTGAAATCCGGTGCATAAAAACCCAGTACCCGGGCCAGATCGCCACTGGATTTGGCTTTTTTCCAGGCGATTAATGCATCTTCAAGAGGTTTGCCTTCGGAGCGCGCGCTATTTGGTGTCACCCAGTTCAGACGCTGCGAGATCACCACTGGTGTGCTGCGGACCTCAACGGTGCGAATAAGCTGGGCCAGGTCGGGGTTGGCCAGCACGACGCAGCCGTCAGTTGCCAGCGGCGGGCGTGAAAACTGATCCGGTGGTGTGCCGTGCAGCCAGATGCCGTTGCCGGTTTTGCCACGTTTGCTGTCGAGTTCATTGGGGTAGCTGATGGGCAAAGCGCCTGAGCCGTAAAAATCTTTCAGTGATTTAGGGTCGAGATTGCTGGTAACGAAATACACGCCCAAGGGGGTACGCGAATCACCCTCAACGGTTTTCTCCAGACCGGATTTCCCGAGTGAAATGTAATAGTCAGCTACCAGCGCCAGCCCGGTCAGTCGATTTTCAAACAGATACAGCCGTGAACGTGAAGCATCGACGGCAATGGCGTGCTTGGTGCGGGGTGACAGTGCAAGAAACTGCGAAGGAACGGTCCCGGGCGGTGGACGTTCACGCAGTGCCTTCAGGCGCATTTGCGACTCGTTGCGCAGCTCATTCAGGGCTAGCGCTGGCGCTGCCGCTTTGAGCATGGGCTCCGGTACATCTCCCAGTGTTCGAATCGGATGCGTGCGAGCCGTCAACAAATCGCCATAGACCAGCTGGGCGAGTTGAAAATGGGGATAGTCCAGCACCAGTCTTTCGGCTTTGGACAGGGCATCGCGGCCTTGCATTTGGGCCACAAGCCGGTAGATCTCCATCAAGCGTGCTTCAGCCATGCCGGCCAGCCCCCACTTTTGGTGCAGGTCGACCGGGGCGGAGTCGATTGTTTTGGGTTCAACTTTGTTACGCGCAAGCGTGTGACCGGTTGACATCAGTCCAACAGCTACAGCCATAAACAAAGGAAATAAATGCCGTTTCATAAAGGCATCTGTTGCGGATTGAGGGGCCGCACTGTCAGCGATGTAGTCCACATAGCCATCAGTTTCCGATGGATTCCCGGACAATTTTCCAGTGCTCGCCCGTTTTCAGTAAGTCAAGCGTCTTGCGGCTCGATACTGCCAGTGCATCGGCCCGGTAGTTCTGACGGAACTTGACCACCGACCGGTTGCCATTAACCGTGATCGTCAGGTTTTCCAGTTTGACACTGATGCTCGACTTGCCGGCAATGCGTTGGCGTCGTTCTGCTTCCCATGCACTGCGTGATTGCGTGGCCGAAGGTTTAAATTCTTTGCCGTAAGCGCTTAGGTAAGTTGGCAGGTCTTTGGCAGACCAGGCTTTGGCCCAGGCACGCACCACCGCTTCAACATCTTTGACATCTTTGCCGGCGCTATCGCTGTCGACCGGTTTGGTGCGCGCCGCACTGGAGCTTGCAGCAGCAGCGGGTGCTGCGACCACTGCGGAGCTTGCTGCTGAGGCGGGCTTGGCGACGGGTGTGGTTGCAAGCACCGCAGTAGTCACTGGCACCGTACTGGCAGAAGACTGACCCATACCTTTGGGCTTGAATAATTCACGAATGAGTGCCAGTTTGGGTGGCACGACCGGGTTGGTACTGTCGATCTGTAGCGCCTTGTTGTAGGCTTGGCTGGCGAGTCGGGTGTACACATCGCCCAGGTTCTCGTGCGCCGTGGCGTAGCTTGGGTTGGTGCGGATAGCCATTTCCAGTGCCGCACGCGCCTTGTCAAACTGGCTCTGACCAGCGTACAGCACGGCCAGGTTGTTATAGGGCTCAGGTAGCTCGGGGTAGTCTTCGGTCAGCTTGATGAAAGTGGTAATGGCATCAGACAGCTTGCCTGAGCTGTGTTGAATCACACCCTTGAAAAAACGCATCTGCGGGTCGCGTGGCTTGACGGCCAGATAGACCTCGGCCTTGATCAGGGCTTCACTGAGTTTGCCGCTGCGCAGCAACTGATTGACTTCGCCGTATTCGTCTGCGTGGACTGTTGTAGTTGTGCAGGCGAGCGCCAATAGCAACAGGCGAAGGGTGGTAAAAATGACAGAGTCGGCGTGCTTCATTGAGTCTTTTGATTTCTACAGGGTGCAGGCCCGCCACAGGAGGCGTGCTGGCGGGGCTTTATACTGGCTCGAATTGTAGCTTAGGGGTGCATTTCAGTACCCGCATAATTACCGCACATTTTTCCTCTTTGTCGAGACACCATACAGTTGTATTCACCTGAGACGACCGTTCGAAACACCCATGAGTTTGCGCATCTACAGCACGCTTTCGCGTGCACTGGAACCTTTAGCACCAATCGAGCCCGATCACGTGCGCATGTATGTCTGCGGTATGACGATTTACGACCTGTGTCATATCGGCCATGCCCGCATGATGATGGCCTTCGATGTTGTGCAGCGTTGGCTTAAATGCAGCGGTTTGCGGGTGACCTATGTGCGCAATATCACCGACATTGACGACAAGATTATCAAGCGTGCCGTGGAGCGTGGCATGACCATTCGCGCCCTGACCGACGAGATGATCGAGGCCATGCATCTGGACATTGCAAAACTGGGCATAGAGCTGCCCACGCTGGAGCCACGCGCCACCGACTATGTGCCGCACATGCTGGACCTGATCGAACGGCTTGAAGCCAAAGGTCTGGCGTACAAATCGCCCACTGGTGATGTGAACTACGCGGTACGAAAATTTCCAGGTTATGGCAAGTTGTCGGGTAAGTCACTGGATGATTTGCGTGCAGGGGAACGGGTTGCGGTACTTGAAGGCAAGGATGATCCGCTGGACTTTGTGCTGTGGAAGTCTGCCAAAGATGACGAACCCGATGATGCCAAGTGGGACAGTGCTGTTTGGGGGCACGGCTATGGGACAGGGCGGCCCGGCTGGCACATTGAATGCTCGGCCATGAGTTGCCAGACACTGGGTGAAAGTTTTGATATCCACGGTGGTGGCGCAGACTTGCAGTTTCCGCACCATGAGAACGAGATCGCGCAGAGCGAAGGTGCAAGCGGAAAATTTCTGGCCAATCTGTGGATGCACAATGGTTTTGTCCGGGTGGACAATGAAAAAATGTCCAAGAGTCTGGGTAATTTTTTTACCATTCGTGAGGTGTTGACCAAATACGATGCCGAGACGGTGCGCTTTTTTCTGGTTCGCACGCATTACCGAACTGCGCTCAATTACAGTGATGTACATCTGGACGATGCACGCGGTGCGCTCAAGCGCCTTTACACCGCACTGGTGCTGGTACCACCTGTGCCAGTGAGCATCGACTGGAGCCAGCCTTTCGCTGTCGGCTTCAAGGCGGCGATGGATGAAGACTTTGGTACGCCCGAAGCGGTGGCGGTACTGTTCGAACTCGCCACCGAAGTTAACAAAACCCGCTCTCCTGAATTGGCGGGTCTGCTCCAGGCATTAGGCGGTTGTCTGGGTCTGCTACAAGGTGATTCGAAGGTGTTTTTGCAGGCTGGTGCCACACTCGATGAAGAGACAATTGTTACCCTGATTGCGCAGCGCGCAGTGGCCAAGACCGACAAGAACTTTGCTGCGGCCGACCGCATTCGTCAAGAGTTGCTGGCCAAGGGTATTATTCTGAAGGATTCACCCTCCGGCACCACCTGGGAGACCGGGCAATGATTTGTTTGGCCGTAATTTTGACCACAGGAACCCGAAAGCAGAGTGATGATAAGCACTAAGGAAATGGCGCTCAAGAGCGTAATACCCGCCTACTGGGACGACGCCTGCAAACAGCTGATGAAAAAAGACCGCGTCATGAAGCGGCTCATCCCCCGGTTTGGTAACGCCTGTTTGCAAACCAGGGGTGACGCTTTTGTCACGCTGGCGCGCAGCGTTGTGGGGCAGCAAATTTCAGTCAAAGCAGCACAAACCGTGTGGGATCGTTTTGCGCTGTTGCCAAAAAAAATGACAGCCAGCAATGTGCTCAAGCTCAAGGTGGACGACATGCGTGCCGCCGGGTTAAGCGCACGCAAGGTGGAATATCTGGTCGATCTGTCTTTGCACTTTGATGCCGGTGCGGTGCACGTGAAGGCTTGGGAGGCGATGGATGACGAGGCGATCATTGCCGAACTTATCGCCATTCGTGGCATTGGCCGCTGGACGGCAGAGATGTTTTTGATCTTTCACCTGATGCGTCCTAACGTGTTGCCCCTGGACGATGTGGGCCTGCTCAATGGCATCAGCAAGAGTTATTTTTCAGGTGATGTGGTCAGCCGCAGTGACGCCCGCGAAGTGGCCGCCGCCTGGGCCCCTTTTTGCAGTGTTGCAACTTGGTATATTTGGCGCTCGCTGGACCCGTTGCCGGTGGAATACTAAAACCTTGTGGGACAGACCGCATCCTGAACCTTTTCGGGACAGACCGCAGCTACACGAAGTGAGCCAGCTCTGTCCTAAACCGTTCAAGAGCAAGCTCTGTCCCCAACCCTATAGGAGCGTTTATGGCAAAAAAAACATTCCTTGATTTCGAGCGGCCCATTGCCGAGCTTGAAAACAAGATAGAAGAGTTGCGTTACGTGCAAACTGAGTCGGCGGTTGACATTTCGACCGAGATTGATCAATTGGCAAAAAAAAGCCAGCAACTCACCAAAGATATTTACGGCGATTTGACGCCCTGGCAAATCACCAAAATTGCCCGTCACCCGGAGCGACCCTACACACTCGATTACATCAGCGATATCTTCACCCATTTTGTCGAGTTGCACGGAGACCGGCATTTTGCCGATGACCTGAGTATTGTTGGTGGCCTGGCGCGTTTCAATGGCACGCCCTGCATGGTGTTGGGCCAGCAAAAAGGGCGTGATACCAAAGAGCGTGGTCTGCGCAATTTCGGCATGAGCAAGCCCGAGGGGTATCGCAAGGCCTTGCGACTGATGAAATCCGCTGAAAAATTCAAGTTGCCGATCTTCACCTTTGTCGATACGCCGGGGGCCTACCCTGGTATTGACGCTGAGGAACGCGGCCAGTCCGAAGCCATTGGTCGCAACATCTTCGAGATGGCGCAGCTGGAGGTTCCCATCATCAGCACCATTATCGGCGAGGGCGGCTCAGGCGGCGCCCTGGCGATCTCCATTGGTGACCAGGTGTTGATGCTGCAGTATTCGATCTATTCAGTCATCAGTCCCGAAGGTTGCGCCTCCATTCTCTGGAAGACATCGGAAAAGGCACAGGAAGCGGCAGATGCACTGGGTATCACCGCGCATCGCCTCAAGGCATTGGGCCTGGTTGACAAGATCGTCAGCGAGCCGGTTGGCGGTGCGCATCGTGACCCCAAACAAATGTCCACTTTCCTCAAACGCGCCCTGAACGATGCCTACCGTCAGCTTAGCGACCTCAAGGTCAAAGAGCTGCTTGAGCGTCGCTATGATCGTTTGCAAAGCTATGGCCGGTTTACCGATACCAAAGCAGCCAAGTAACGTGTCAGCGGGTCGCCTGTGACGCTAACATTTGCGCAGGCGATGGCCGGATTTGAGCCGGCGTTGCCGCTGGCGGTGGCTTTTAGCGGTGGCGCCGATTCCACCGCCTTGCTGTTGGCGTGTGCCGAGAAGTGGCCGGATCAGGTGCGGGCCTTCCACATTCACCATGGGGTACAGGCAGCGGCGGCCGACTTTGAGCAGCATTGCCGAGCCCTTTGCGTGCAGCTTAATGTAAGCCTGACGGTGAGGAGGGTGGACGCTCGCCACGCGGCTGGCCAAAGCCCGGAGGATGCGGCGCGGCGTGCCCGCTATAGAGCTTTGGCGGCGCTAGCACTTGAGGAGTATGGGCCAATAGGCATCAAAACTATCGCCATCGCGCAGCACGCTGATGACCAGGTCGAGACACTGTTGCTGGCGCTGAGCCGCGGTGCCGGTCTGCCGGGCTTGAGCGCGATGCCGACAAACTGGTTGCGTGCTGGCATCAGTTACCACCGTCCGCTGTTGCGCGTGCGTGGCTCCGATATTCGGTCCTGGCTCGCGGGTCGTGGCGTGGCATGCGTCGAGGACCCCACCAACATCGATGAGCAGTTCACCCGCAACCGCATACGTGCGCGGCTGCTGCCCGCACTGGACGCCACATTCCCGCAATTTCGCGACACCTTTGCCCGCAGTGCCGCGCATGCCGCCGAGGCCCAGGAGGTGTTGTGGGAGGTTGCGGCTCACGACCTGGCGCTGATTGGTGCGCCTCCGCTGATTGCTGCCATCCAGCGCTTGAGTCGCCCGCGGCAGGCCAACGTGCTGAGGCACTGGCTTGACGCCACGTTTCGAACCACGCCCAGTGCAGCCCAGTTGGCTGAGTTACTGGACCAGATTGCTGCTTGCACGACACGCGCTCATCAGATTCGCATCAAGGTCGGCACCGGTTTTGTCGAGCGCCAGGGTGCCGTTCTGCATTGGTACAATCCACCGGTTTTGTTCTAACAAATTCTTCCAATGGCATTGATTGTTCATAAATACGGCGGTACGTCGATGGGTTCTACCGAGCGCATCCGCCATGTCGCCAAACGCGTCGCCAAGTGGGCGCGTGCTGGCCACCAGATGGTGGTTGTGCCCTCTGCCATGAGCGGCGAGACCAACCGTTTGCTGGGTCTGGCCAAAGAACTTTCCCCGTCCAAACCATCGGAGGCCTACGGCCGCGAGCTCGACATGCTGGCCGCCACCGGCGAACAGGCCTCCAGCGCCTTGCTGGCCATTGCACTACAGGCCGAAGGGATGGCGTCAGTCAGCTATGCTGGATGGCAGCTACCAATTCGCACCAACAGTGCCTACACCAAGGCCCGCATTGAGTCGATTGACGACCAAAAAGTACGCGCTGATCTGGAGGCGGGCAAGGTGGTTATCGTCACTGGTTTTCAGGGGCTTGACGAGTTTGGCAACATTACCACCCTGGGGCGGGGCGGCTCGGATACCTCCGCCGTGGCGGTGGCCGCCGCCATGAAAGCTGCCGAGTGCCTGATTTACACCGATGTAGATGGTGTCTATACCACTGATCCGCGGGTCGTACCTGAAGCACGCCGCCTGCATACAGTGAGTTTTGAAGAGATGTTGGAGATGGCCTCGCTGGGCTCCAAAGTGCTGCAAATCCGCTCGGTGGAGTTTGCCGGCAAATACAAAGTGCCGCTGCGTGTTTTGAGCAGCTTCACGCCCTGGGATATTGACATCAATGAAGAAGCCGTCTCCGGCACCCTGATTACTTTTGAGGAAGATGAGCACATGGAACAAGCCATTGTTTCCGGCATTGCGTTCAGCCGCGAGGAAGCCAAAATATCGGTGCTCGGCGTGCCCGACAAGCCCGGTATTGCCTATCAGATTCTGGGCGCAGTGGCCGATGCCAATATCGACGTGGACGTGATTATCCAGAACATCAGCAAAGACGGCAAGACTGACTTCAGTTTTACTGTCAACCGCAGTGAGTACGCCAAAACTGTGGATTTGCTGCGAGAAAAAGTGCTCCCCGGTCTGGGCGCGCAAGAGGTGGTGGGCGACGCCAAAATCTGCAAAGTATCGATCGTTGGCATCGGTATGCGCAGCCATGTTGGTGTGGCCAGCAAAATGTTTCGCGCCCTGAGCGAAGAAGGCATCAATATTCAGATGATTTCCACCTCCGAGATCAAGACTTCGGTTGTCATTGACGAGAAATACATGGAGTTGGCGGTGCGCGCCCTGCATATAGCTTTTGAGCTCGACCAAGCGCCGACTTAAAACCAGCTTAAGTCATGAGATAATCAAGTGAAGTTTCAGGAAACGTGACCGAGTGGCCGAAGGTGCTCCCCTGCTAAGGGAGTATGGGGTGTTGAGCCCCATCAAGGGTTCGAATCCCTTCGTTTCCGCCAAACCTGTAAAAACCCCTGTTCACGGGGTTTTTTTGTTTTGTACACTGCTCCAGTGAACTTTAGCAAGGCTGAGTTCTCCAACCGCCATGATTAGTCCTGGTGTAAGGCTTCAAAAATGAGCATCATGAAAAAATTATTTCTTTTGCCTGTGGTAATGGCTTTAAGTGGCCTGTCCTTGGCACAGCAGGAGCTTGGCCGAGTGGTTTCTACCATGCCCATCATTCAACAGGTGAGCGTTCCTCGCCAGGTCTGCAATACCGAGCAGGTCGCAATCCAGCCGCCTAAGTCGGGCGCCGGGGCCGTCATGGGTGCCATCGCTGGTGGTGCCATGGGCAATGCCATAGGCGGGGGTAATGGCAGGGTCGCTACCACCATGATTGGTCTCATTGGCGGAGCGCTCGTTGGTGACAATATTGAAGGGGCACCCCAGAGCCAGGTGCAAAACATTCAACGGTGCAGAACACAGAACTTTTATGAGAACCGCACGGTTGCATATAACGTGGTTTATGAATACGCAAGCAAGCAATATTCTGTGCAAATGCCTCACGATCCAGGTTCAACCATTCTTCTTCAGATCACCCCGGTGGTCTCAAGTTCGCAAATGGCACCAAGCGGCAGCACGATTCAGCCGCAACAGTAAATTCAATGGAGGCACGGCCGGGTGCCCATCGCATTGGCGGTGGGCCGACCCGGTGGCTACAGGTTGTCGGTAAAACTGCGTAACTTGTCTGAGCGCGAAGGGTGCTTGAGTTTGCGCAGCGCCTTGGCCTCAATCTGGCGAATGCGCTCGCGCGTGACGTCAAATTGCTTGCCCACTTCTTCCAGTGTGTGGTCGCTGGTCATCTCGATGCCGAAACGCATGCGCAGCACTTTGGCTTCGCGCGGTGTCAGGCTGTCCAGAATGTCTTTCACCACGTCGCGCAGACCGGCCTGCATCGCGGCTTCCATCGGCGCCGTATTGGCACTGTCTTCGATGAAGTCACCCAAGTGTGAATCGTCGTCGTCTCCGATCGGTGTTTCCATCGAAATCGGCTCTTTCGCAATCTTCATGATCTTGCGAATCTTGTCTTCTGGAATCTCCATGCGCTCAGCCAACATGCCGGCATCTGGCTCAAAGCCAAATTCCTGCAAGTGTTGACGGCTCAAGCGGTTCATCTTGTTGATCGTCTCAATCATGTGCACCGGAATACGAATCGTGCGCGCTTGGTCGGCGATCGAGCGGGTGATCGCCTGGCGAATCCACCAGGTCGCGTAAGTGGAGAATTTGTAGCCACGGCGGTATTCAAACTTGTCCACCGCTTTCATCAAACCGATGTTGCCCTCTTGAATCAAGTCCAAGAATTGCAAGCCACGGTTGGTGTATTTTTTCGCAATCGAAATCACCAAGCGCAAGTTCGCCTCGATCATTTCTTTCTTCGCCGCACGTGAGCCGCGCTCACCTTCGTTCATGCGTTTGTTGATATCTTTGAGGTGGTCAATCGGCACCACCACGCGCGCTTGCAAGTCAGCCAGTTTTTGCTGAATGTCTTGCACAGGCGGAATGTTGCGCGCCATGATCACACTCCATGGCTTGCCCGCGGCAGCTTGCTTTTCAATCCATTTCAAGTCCAATAAGTGCGAGGGTGCCGACTTGTTATTTTTGTCGCGGCCGCTGAATTCGGCGATAAAGGTCGCTTGTGGGTAACCGCATTTGTCGACAATGATACGGCGCAATTCACGCTCTTTTTTACGCACATCTTCCACTTGGGCGCGCAGCAGGTCACAGAGCTTTTCAATCGTTTTGGCTGTGAAGCGAATCTTCATCAGTTCCTCAGACAGCAGCGCTTGTGCCTTCATGTAGGCCGGTGTGCCGTAGCCTTCTTTGTCGTAGATTTTGTGTACTTTTTCAAAGTAATCACGAATGATCTCGAAGCGACGCATCGCCTCCACTTTCAGCTCTTCCAATTTGCGGGTGAGCGCTTTGGAGCCGCCTTTGCCATCGTCATCATCGGTTTCGTCAAACTCGTCAAAGTCTTCTTCCGCCACATAATCGTCGGCTTCGTTGATGTTGGAAAAACCGTCCACCACGGCAGAAATAATCACCTTGGTGCCCGGTGTGTTGATTTCTTCCATCATCGCGAAGATTTCAGCAATCGTGGCTGGGCTCTCGCTGATGGCTTCCATCATACGCATCAAGCCGCCTTCAATACGCTTGGCAATTTCAATCTCGCCTTCACGCGTCAAGAGTTCAACCGTGCCCATCTCGCGCATGTACATGCGTACGGGGTCTGTGGTGCGGCCAAACTCGCTGTCAACGGTAGCCACGGCGGCTTCGGCGGCTTCTTCGGCCTCTTCGTCAGAAGCTACGGTTTCACCTGAATTCAAAATCGCATCCACGTCAGGCGTTTGTTCAAACACCGACACGCCCATGTCTTTCAACATGTTGATCACGACGGCCAGCGTTTCCACGTCAACCAATTTGTCTGGTAAGTGGTCAGAAATCTCGCCGTGCGTCAAATAGCCACGGGTTTTACCCAGCTTGATCAGCGCTTTCAAGCGCGTACGGCGAATCGCCAGGTCTTCTTCCGACAACACGGTGTCATCCAAGCCGAATTCTTTGATCAGCGCGCGTTCTTTGGCCTTGCTGATTTTCATCCGCAAAGGTTTGATTTTTTCGCCCTGGGCATTCAAGGCGACGGCGACTGGCTCCCCCACCAAATCGTCTTCAATGTCAGACAAATCTGCATCACCCGGCGGTGCAATCGAGCCTTTTGGCTTCGGCCCACGCTTCGCACCTTTTTTGACTTCTTTATCAGCCACTTTTGCCGCAGGTTTGGTTGCAGGTTTTGCGACGACTTTGGTTGTTTTTTCAACCCTCGCTTCAACTTTAGCTTCAACCGTTTTTTCAACAGCTTTAGCTACTTTGACAATTTTTTCACCTGGCTTAGGCGCACGCTTCAAGACTGGAGCTTCAGGGGTAAATTTACTTTTCGATGCGGGCACAGGTTTCACTTTCGGGACAGGTTTGACAGATTTCACGGTCTTATTCACGGGCTTAGCAACTGGCTTTTTAGACGGCATGGCAACACCTCAAAGTTAACTCAAAATGAGATAAAAGTGGAAAAATAGGTAAAACTGGCGCGGTAAATAGGGTTCAGCAAAAAATGCTTATTTTTGCAAACACTAGCAAGCAAAAATCAATATCACAAGGCAAGATGTAGGGCGAACATTTGGAATGCAATCCTTGCGGTAGGTGGCGCGTGTGAGTCTACTCACGGTTGGCCGGGTTCGGAGGTGTTGCTGTCGCTCTTGCCAAAAAAAGGATTATACCAAATTCAGTCGCTATTTTTTCTAAAAAGTCTTGCAACGGCTTGATTCCACAAGCTTTTTAGCCACTTTTTAACTAAATTATTAAGCCGTGGGAACGAGCGACGCTTCCAGCTTTTTACGCCGTTCCACGATGTCTTTGTACTTGGCCAACTGCGTCGGGTCGGCTTTGGCGGCCTCAATCACCTCGGTTTCAAGTGCTTTGAGGCGGTCAATGTGCATGCGGTTCAGGAGTGAACGCAACTCGTGTTGCGCTTCGCGAATCGCATCTTGTGAGTTTGTTTCAGCTGTTAAATCGTTTTTTTTCTGCAAATCATTGGAAGAAGCACTAGGCGCTTCGGCCATCAGTTTCAGGGCAAACGGCTCCAATTCCGCGCCTCGCAGCCCTTCGCGCAACGCCCCCCAAGGCAGTGCGCCGTGGTCGTGCAGCTGCGCCTCTAGCCACACAAACAGCGCACCGGCCGGCGCGGGCTGTTCGCACAGCATGGCGTGGTCGTCGTGCGACATGGCATCCCACAAACTCGTCGTGCTGAGCAGCAGCCGCGCCGCATGGTCAGCCCGACCCGTAGGCTGCACACGGCCATGCACGCGTGAAACACCTAGTTTTGCAGCTAATTTAGAGCCTGAAAACTGGCCTGAGCCGGCGTATTTATTTCCTGAGATGCTATTGTTTTTATAGTAATCTTTTTTCGATGCAAAACTCTCAACAGGGCTGCCATCTGCGTTGTAGGTTTTCTCAGCTTTGAAACTGTTGTTGAAGCCAGTGTTTGAATCGTTGCTGCGATATCCACCGCCTTCACCGCTGTTGTTGCCGCTGTTATTCGTGTATTTCGATTTGCTCGGCGGCAGCTTTGCCGCAACCGCGCTGTCCCAAATCTCGGTCAACTCACGGGTGCTCAGTTGCACCAAATCGGCAATTTCACCGAGCAGCTGGCGTTTCAGTGCGCCTTCGGGTAGCTGCGTCCACAGCGGCGCTGCGTTGCTGGCAAATCGGGATCGACCTTCCATCGTGTTCAAGTCGCAGCCTTCTCGGGCAGCGTCGATCAAAAAGCGCGACAGCGGCGTCGCCTCGCTCACGTAGCGTGAAAATGCCTCTTTGCCAAACTCGCGGATAAAGCTGTCGGGGTCGTGTTCGGTCGGTAAAAACAGGAATTTGACGTTACGCACATCCGTCGCAAACGGAATCGCGCCGTCCAAAGCCTTACGCGCCGCGCGTCGCCCGGCCGAATCACCATCAAAGCTGAAAACGACGGCATCGGTGAATCTAAACAGCTTTTGCACATGGTCCATTGTGCAAGCCGTGCCCAGCGTCGCCACCGCGTTCGGGAAGCCCAGCTGCGCCAGCGCCACCACGTCCATATAGCCCTCAGTCACCAGCGCGTAGCCATATTCGCGCAAATGCGTACGCGCTTCAAACAGCCCATACAGCTCGCGCCCCTTGCTGAAAACGGGCGTTTCGGGGGAGTTGAGGTACTTTGGCGTCCCCTCAAACAGCACCCGTCCGCCAAAGCCAATGCATTCGCCTTTGACATTGCGAATCGGAAACATCATCCGGTCGCGGAAACGGTCGTAGCGCTTTTCGGTTGCTTTGTCCCCATCACCAGATTCATTGTTGGTGATAACCAAACCACTCTCCGCCAGCAGCGGGTCATCGTAATTCGGAAACACACTCGCCAAACTGCGCCAACCCTCAGGCGCGTAGCCCAAGCCAAACTGCTTGGCAATCTCGCCACTCAGCCCACGGCCTTTGAAGTAATCAATCGCTTTGGGCGAGTTTTTCAGTTGCTTTTTGTAAGCATCGCAAGCTTTTTCCAGCACATCCGTCAGCGTTGCCTGCTTTTGCCGCTGCTCGGCAGCCCGCGCGCGGTCCTGCGGCGAGCCTTCTTCCTCAGGCACCTGCATGCCGTACTGCTGCGCCAAATCCTTCACCGCCTCCACAAAACTCATCCCGCCGTGGTCCATCAAAAAACTGATCGCATTGCCGTTTTTGCCGCAGCCAAAGCAATGGTAAAACTGCTTGGTCGGGCTCACGCTGAAGGAAGGCGACTTTTCCCCGTGGAAAGGGCACAACCCCATAAAGTTAGCTCCCCCCTTCTTCAACTGAACGTACCGCCCCACGATGTCAACGACATCAGCGCGGGCGATGAGTTCTTGGATGAAGGAAGCGGGGATGGACATGGGGTGATTGTAGGATTCTTTACTTCTGCTAGTAGAAGCTTCACTTGGTTGCCAACTGTCAAAATTCCCCTTCAGAATGAAGGGGTGGCGCGAAGCGACGGGGTAGTTACAACGCGTGAGATTGCAACCCCGCCCGTTGGCACCACTTTTAAATAAAGGGAAATTAGGGTTTTGTCATCGAGGTGTTGAATGCTATGAATAATATAGTACCTTAGGCAATAAATACGCCGGCTAGAGTCATATTTTAAGTTGTTTTTGAGGGTGTCGAACGTTTAAACTCGTTTCCCCCAGCTTTCAGCATCAAACCCCACCGTTACATCGTTTCTAGACGCCGAATCCACCCACTCCACCACCGGCCGCTTGATCAAACTAGCGTTCAAAATCAACAACTTAGCTGTAGATTCGGCATCGACTGCGGTGGCTTGCGTCGCCTCGTCCAGCTTGCGCCAGGTCGTGCCTTTGCGGTTGAGTAGCTTTTCCCAACCTACGGCGGCTACCCATGCGTTCAGACGCTCGGGCGGGACGCCTTGTTTTTTGAAGTCGTGGAATTGGTAGTCAACACCCTGCGCAGTGAGCCATGCGCGGGCTTTTTTGACGGTGTCGCAGTTGGGGATGCCGAATAAGGTGATCATTTTTGTATTTTCACTGTTTTAAACGGGCTTGCAGTACCAACATAAGGGAAAATACGTAGTTGATGACTTTTATAGTTCGCTGAAAACCAATGCCAAACCCTTCAAAAACCTTAGCAAATAACTTCCAGACCCTAGCTGAATGGCTGGAATACTGTGAAAAACTGCACGCCAAGCCTATCGATTTGGGGCTGGAACGGGTGCGGGAAGTGGCGAAGCGGATGGACATTCGCTTTGACTGCCCTGTCATTACCGTGGCTGGCACAAACGGCAAGGGTTCGACTTGCGCGATGGCGGAGTCGATTTTGAGCCAAGCGGGGTACAAAACGGGCGTGTTCACCTCGCCGCATTTGGTGCATTTTGAGGAGCGGCTGCGGATTGCGGAGATTCCTGTCAAGGCTTCGGAATTGATAGCAAGCTTTGCGCGTGTTGATTCAGCTAGAGCGGAAATTTCCCTTACTTATTTTGAATTCACAACATTAGCTTTATTAGATGTGATGGTCAACGCCGAGCTGGATGTGGCAATTTTGGAGGTGGGCTTAGGCGGGCGGCTGGATGCTGTGAACATCATCGATGCGGACTGCGCCATCATCACCAGCATCGACCTGGACCACATGGAATTTTTAGGTGACACGCGGGAGAAAATCGGGTTTGAGAAGGCGGGCATCATGCGCACTGGCAAGCACGCCGTCGTGAGCGACCCGATGCCGCCAGCGTCGGTGCAGGCGCATGCCGAGTCGATTGGGGCTGATTTATGGCTGGTCGGGCGGGATTTCAACTTTTCGGGCGACAAATTGCAGTGGGCTTGGGCAGGCAGGGGGAAAAGGTTCGCTGGTTTGGCCTACCCAGCGCTGCGCGGGGCGAACCAGTTGGTCAACGCTTCTGGCGTACTCGCCGCTTTGACCGCGCTGCGCGAGCGTTTGCCGATCACGGCGCAGGCTGTGCGCAATGGGTTGGCGTTTGTCGAGTTGCCGGGGCGCTTTCAAATCATTCCTGGTGAACCGAATTTGATTTTGGACGTGGGGCACAACCCGCATGCGATTGCCGCTTTGGCGGTGAATTTAGATGCCATGGGCTTTGCGCCCTGCACGCATGCGGTTTTTGGCGCGATGGCGGACAAAGACCTGGCAAACATGCTGGCGCGCATGCATCCGCTGGTCGATAAATGGTATTTCACCGATTTGCCAACTGAACGGGCGGCTAAGTCTGCTGAATTATTAAGCCTATGGCAAGGTGTCAACGTGGGAGAAAAAACCAGAAAAGACGTGGCAGCGCAGTGTTTTGAAAGTCCCAAATTGGCGTTGGATGCCGCAATCGCAGATTCAGCCCCCACTGATAGAATCGTGGTGTTTGGCTCTTTCTTCACCGTGGGCGGCGTGCTGCAAGATGGCGTGCCACGGCTGCAGGCCAAACATGTCTAGATTTCATGTCTAAATTCGCAACATAAAGTAGCTCTACCAAGTCATCAATTTATGCCCATTTTTAGCACCCGATCAAGTAAACGAGGCGCAGAAGAAGCGCCTTCAAAAAACGTTCCTATCGACAGCATTGAAACCTTGCGCACGCGAGCTCGCCAGCGCTTGATAGGCGCAGTGGTGTTGGTGGCGCTGGGCATCATCGCTTTTACCTTGTTGTTCGATAGCCAACCACGGCCGATTCCGGTGGATATTCAAATCACCATGCCGGATAAAGACAAGCCAGATGCAACGGTGTCAACAACCGTGCTGGCACCTGCAGTCGTGGTCGAAACGCCGGCTGCAGCTTCATCCGCAGCGCCAGCTGTTGCCGCAACTGCGGTGCAAGCTTCTGCCAGTTTGAGCGCGAAGGAAGAAATCGTTGCGACTAAAATGGATAAAAAGCCTGAAGTAAAAGTAGAAGCTAAGTCAGAGCCAAAAGCCGAAGCGAAAACTGAAACCAAGCCAATAGTTAAACCTGAGCAGAAGCCGGCTGCAAAGCCTGAAGTCAAACAAACGCCAAAACCAGCGACTGACGAAGCTGCCAAAGCATTGGCGATCTTAGAGGGCAAAGAGCCGCCTAAAACCGTATCGACTGCTACAGCAGTGACTTCGGTTGATGCTACGGTGGGCAGATTCGTCGTACAAGTCGGCGCGTTTGCAGAAAACGAAAAAGCCAGAGAAGTGCGTTTGAAAGTGGAACGCGCTGGTTTGAAGACGTATGTGCATGTGGCAGAAACGCCACAGGGCAAACGCATTCGTGTGCGTGTAGGCCCTTTTGCAACACGTGCGGAGGCAGACAAAGCCGCAGCGAAAATTAAGACGTTGGATTTACCAGCGTCTATATTGACCTTATAAGTTAAAAACCATGACATTCGTAGACTGGACACTGATTGGCATCTTAGGGCTGTCGTTCCTGATCGGTGTGTGGCGCGGGCTGGTTTATGAGGTGTTGTCTGTTTTTGTTTGGATTGCGGCTTTTGTGCTGGCACAGTGGTTTGCGCCTGAAGTGGCGGCCAAGTTGCCCATGACGGGTTCGGCGCAGTCTTTGCGCTACGCAGCGGCTTTTGTGTTGGTTTTTGTGGGTACGGCGTTTGTAGCAGGCTTGATCACACAGTTGATCAAAAAGCTGGTGGCCGCTGTGGGGCTGCGACCTGTTGATCGCACGCTGGGCGCGATTTTTGGTTTGCTGCGCGGTGCTATTTTGCTGCTGGCCATCGCCGTGGTGATGAATGTGACGGCTTTGCGCAGCCAAGCCGATTGGCAAGCGTCGCAAGGTGCCAGCATGTTGACCGAGCTTTTGATCAAACTCAAACCGCTGCTGCCACAAGAATTTGGCAAATATTTACCATGAGTTTGTAGAGTAAGTTTTTGCCCGAAACGACTTATTCATTGAATTATTTATTTTCAAGGTTACTTTTATGTTTGGAATTTTATGTGCGGCATAGTTGGCGTTGTTAGCGCCGCCCCAGTCAACCAGTTGATTTATGACGCCTTGCTGCTCTTGCAGCACCGCGGTCAAGACGCGGCGGGCATCGCCACGCAGCTAGACCGCAAGTTTTTCATGCACAAAGCCAAAGGCATGGTCAAAGACGTTTTTCGTACCCGTAACATGCGCTCTTTGCCGGGCAATTGTGGTTTGGGCCAGGTGCGCTACCCCACAGCGGGCAATGCATTCAGCGAAGAAGAGGCCCAGCCTTTTTACGTCAACGCGCCGTTTGGCATCGTGCTGGTGCACAACGGTAATTTGACCAATGCGCATGCGCTGAAGTCGGAGCTGTTTGTCACCGACCATCGCCACATCAACACCGAGAGCGATTCAGAAGTGCTGCTCAACGTGTTGGCGCATGAGCTGGAAAAAGCCACGCAGGGTGTGCCACTCACACCGGCTGCTGTATTTGCGGCTGTCGCTAAGGTGCACCAGCGCGTGCGTGGTTCGTACGCGGTGGTGGCGTTGATTGCTGGCCATGGTTTGCTGGCGTTTCGCGACCCTTTTGGTATTCGCCCACTTTGTATGGGTAAAACCAGTAAATCTGGCGTGGATTCGGTCATGTTTGCTAGTGAATCCGTTGCGCTTGAAGGTACAAACCACACATTCGAGCGCAATTTAGAACCGGGTGAAGCCGTGTTTGTGGACTTGCAAGCTAATATTCAAGCGCAGCAATGCGCTGCAGCGCCGGTGCTGAATCCGTGCATTTTTGAGTTCGTCTACTTGGCTCGCCCCGACTCGGTCATGGACGGTATTTCCGTCTACCAAGCGCGTTTGAACTTGGGTGAAACATTGGCGAAGCGTGTGGTCTCAACCGTACCGCCAAGTGATATTGACGTGGTGATTCCGATTCCAGAATCCAGCCGCCCAAGCGCAGCCCAATTGGCGCAATTGTTGGGCTTGCCCTATCGCGAAGGCTTCGTTAAAAACCGTTACGTCGGGCGTACCTTCATCATGCCTGGGCAGGCCGTGCGCAAGCAGTCTGTGCGGCAAAAGCTCAATGCTATTTCCAGCGAGTTCAAAGGCCGCAATGTGCTCTTGGTGGACGATTCCATTGTGCGTGGCACGACGTGCAAAGAAATCGTGCAAATGGCGCGCGACGCTGGCGCCAACAAAGTCTATATGGCCAGCGCAGCACCGCCAGTGCGCTACCCCAACGTCTATGGCATAGACATGCCCACCAAAGACGAGCTGGTCGCGCACAACCGCACGGTTGAACAAATTCGCGAAATCATCGGTTGCGATGCCTTGATTTACCAAGACGTCGATGCCATGAAGTCGGCCATCTTGAAGCTCGCTCCTAAAGCTGCAAAAGACCACGCGCAATTGACAGGTTTTGACGCATCTTGTTTTGATGGCGTGTATGTGACAGGCGACATCACTGATGGCGATTTAACACGTATGCGCGACAGCCGCAGCGCTAGCGCTAAAAAGGCGGAAGACGAAGAGGATAGTTCACGGCTGGCATTGCCGAATCCGATGTAACCAATCCTATTAAGCGAACCCTGTGTAAATAGCTATGACAGAAAAATCAAATAACTCCACACTGCCGCCAAATTTGCACTTGGATACATTAGCCGTGCGCATGGGCTTGCCGCCCAGCCAATACGGTGAAAATTCTGAGGCGCTTTTTTTGACCAGTGGCTACGTGCAGTCCAGCGCAGAAAGCTCCGCACGTCGCTTTGCGGGCGAAGAAGAGGGCTATACCTACGGTCGCAGCAGCAACCCAACGGTCACCAGTTTTGAAATGCGACTGGCGGCTATGGAAGGCACTGAGGCTGCCATTGCCACTTCATCTGGCATGTCTGCCATCATGCTGATGTTGTTTAGTCTGCTGAAGGCAGGTGACCATGTGGTTTTTTCTCAGTCGATGTTTGGTTCAACCATCAAGTTGATTGGTTCAGAGTTTGCGCGGTTTGGTGTCGAGTCCACCATGGTGCCGCAAACGGATTTGGCCGCATGGAAAGCAGCCGTCAAAAGCAATACCAAAATTTTGTTTGCCGAAACGCCAACCAACCCTTTGACCGAAGTGTGCGACATTGCCGCACTGGCTGATATAGCGCACAACGCTGGCGCATGGTTTGCTTTGGACAATTGCTTTGCCACACCCGCATTGCAGCGCCCCGCGTTGATGGGGGCGGACATCATCATGCATTCGGGCACCAAGTATCTTGATGGCCAAGGCCGCGTCATGGCGGGTGCACTGTGTGCAAGCCACGCGATGGTTAAAGAGAAATTTTTGCCAGTGATGAAAAACAGCGGCATGATTTTGTCGCCATTCAATGCCTGGGTGGTTCTCAAAGGCATGGAAACCCTGGGCATCCGCATGGAAGCGCAGAGCAAACGCGCACTAGAAGTCGCGCAGTGGCTGGAGAAACATCCAGCTGTGGCGCGTGTTTACTACCCTAGTTTGCCTAGCCACCCGCAGCACGCCCTAGCGATGAAACAAATGAGCGGGCAGGGCGGCGCCGTCTTGTCGTTCGATGTGAAAGCTAGCAACGCTGTGCAAGCACGTGAGCGCGCCTTTCACGTGCTGGACAGCATGCAAGTGCTTTCCCTGTGTACCAACTTGGGCGATACCAAAAGCTTGCTCACCCACCCTTCAAGCACCTCGCATGGCAAACTGACGGAAGAGCAGCGCCTCCTCGCCGGCATTGGT
>JAYWCQ010000105.1:0-5764 GCA_043780435.1 Polaromonas sp. | reverse complement strand
CATGCTGTCGTTAAAGCTGGTCAACCGGTCCGTGGTGGCGCGCCAAGAGGCTAAACCGCTGTAGCTGTCGACAAACCAACTCAGCGAGCCCTGCACTTGACCAAAAGCGCTTGAGATTTGCATCAGTTCGCCCAATTGAATGGCGCCACTGAAAAAACGCGGCGCGGCGACAACGAATGGAAAAATAACCGCTGCTTGCCCAAAAAAACTGGTGAACCAGATCAGCTTTTTCTGCGCTTGCAGGAGTTTGAGGTAATTGGCTAAAACGGTTGTAAAACGGTTGCCAAGTTGCGTTGCCTCCACTTTTTCGCCTTTGTCAAGAGCGATGGACTCGCTGTATTCGCGTACCCGCACCATGTGGTGGCGAAAGTCCGCCTCGTAGCGTTGCTGGAAAAAGTTGAGCTTGATTTGTGAGCGGCCAATGTAATGCGTCAGCAGACTGCCCACTGCGCAATACACGACAGCTGCCCAGACCATGAACCCCGGAATGGTGTAGCTGCTGCCACCCAGCGAGAAAGCGAACGCGCCCGAGAGCGCCCACAAAATACCGATGAAGCTCAATAAGGTGACCACAGAATTGAGTAAGCCCATGCTCAGCGAGATCGTGGCACTGGTGAACTGGTTGACGTCTTCAGAAATGCGCTGATCTGGATTGTCTGTTTTGGCTTCAGTGTTGGCGGAAGTTGCAAACCGCATCAATTCCAATTTGTAAAAGGTTTGGTTAGTGAGCCAGCGCTCTAAATAATCCGCCGTCATCCATTTGCGCCAGCGCATCTCTAACAACTGCGTGATGTAAAACTTGTATACCGCAATGATGATCGCGCCAAAAGCCAAGTAACTGAAGCGACCTAATTGCGTCCAAAACACGGGTTGATCGCGCTTTTCCAGCGCGTCGTAAAAAACTTTGTACCACTCGTTGAACTGCACCGCCATGAACACGGTCCCTAAATTGAGCAACACAATCGCCAATAAAAACCCACGAGCTGTCCATTTTTCTTCAGAATTGAAATAGGGCATTGACAGCTTGACGACGCGTTTGACGAAGGCATTGAAGGATTTGAATTTATTGATAAGTTGCATCTTCGTCCCTAAAAAAATGATTTATGCGAATTTATTTATTTGAAACACCACTGGCCACATGCCCAGATGGCACATGCATGGCGGCAGAATTGACGTGGCCGGTTTGGTCATCAAAGAAAAAGTCAGGTTCAAACTCTCGTAAGAATTCGCCTTTGGCCAAACCACCTAAAAACATGGCTTCGTCCACCTCGATGTTCCAGTTCATCAAGGTGCGAATCGCGCGCTCGTGCGCGGGTGCGCTGCGGGCGGTGACTAGGGCGGTGCGTAGGCGCATCGTAGGCGTGCCTTCTTGCTGCAGGCGGTGAAGCGCTTCTAACAGCGGTTTGAAAGGCCCACCACTCAGCGGTAAATTGGCATTGTCTTTTTCGTGTTGTTGGAAGGCGGACAAGCCCTGTTCTTGAAACACACGCTCAGCTTCGTCGCTGAAAAGCACGGCGTCGCCGTCAAAAGCGATACGCACCTCGTTCGGGTGGGCACTGCTGGCATGGGTCGATTGTGGGTAAACCTGCGCTGCGGGAACGTCTGCATCTAGTGCAGCGCGTACATCGCTCAAATGCGTGGATAAAAACAAATTGGCATGCAGCGGTTTGAGGTAGCGCCACGGTGGCTGGCCGCGCGTGAAGGTACCGCGCTGCACAGCCAGACCGTAGTGTTGCGCTGAGCGAAAGACGCGCATGCCTGAGACTGGGTCATTGCGTGACAAGATGACGACTTCAACCCGCTTGATGTCGCCGGAATTGAACGCGAGCAGTTTTTTAACCAGTGAAAAAGCCACGCCGGGCTTGGCGGGTTCGTCTAGCTTGGACAGCTGCAAGTCCATATAAGCACGATCGTCGCCTTGCTCGAAAACCTCGTTTTCTTGCTCAAAGTCAAACAAGGCGCGGGATGAAATGGCAACGACGAGTTGCCCGTTTAAATTGGTAGCCATTTTGCGAGTGTAAATGACGCACTCGCTCACTTTGCAAAATGTCCCATAAAAGTACTTTTAACCATACTTCATGGGGCTACTACGAAGTTATTACGAGGCAGCTACGAGGTTGCTACGAGGCTTGCAAGCCCAAGTTTTTACAAATCGCCAGTGTCGCCACGCTTTGGTTCATGGTGTAGAAGTGAATACTTGGTGCACCACCTTTGATCAACTCTTCGCACAAACTGCTCACCACATCCAAGCCAAAGGCTTTGATAGAGGAGGTGTCGTCGCCAAAAGCGTTCAAACGCAAACGAATCCAACGCGGAATCTCAGCACCGCACGCGTCAGAAAAACGCATCAACTGGGTTGAGCTGGTGATAGGCATGATGCCTGGAATCACCGGAATGGTGATGTTGTGTTTGGCGCACTCTTCCATGAAGTGAAAGTAGGCCGCTGCGTTGTAAAAATACTGGGTGATGGACGAATCCGCACCCGCTTTGACCTTGGTGACGAAGGCTTGCATGTCCGCTTCGGGCGATTTTGCTTGCGGGTGGACCTCTGGGTAGCTGGCGACTTCAAGGTGAAAAGTGTCGCCCGTTTCAGCGCGGATAAATTCAACCAAATCGCTGGCATAGTGAAACTCACCGCCTGCGCCGTAACCACTGGGCAAATCGCCGCGCAGTGCCACCAAGCGCTTCACGCCATTGGAGCGCAGTTCTGCCAACTGCTCACGAACTGTTGCTTTGGTTGCGCCTACGCAGGAAAAATGCGACGCCGCGTCCACACCTTCAGCCAAGATTTCATTGACCGTGCCAAACGTGCCTGCTTGGGTCGAACCACCCGCACCGAAAGTGACGGAGCAAAACTGTGGCCTCAAAGGGTACAAAGCTTGGCGCACCACGCGCAGTTTCTCAAAGCCTTCGGGCGTTTTAGGAGGGAAAAACTCTAAGCTGATCGGTAAATTAGTTGTCATACTGATTTTCTCAAAGTTGTTTACTTTGCTTTTTTAGTTTTAGTTTTTGCTTTTGTTTTTACCACGGCTTCAGCTGGCGCTTCCACATGTACTTCTGCTTGCACGTCAGCTCGTACTTCAGCTTTAGTTGCATGAATAAAAAACTCGCGGTTGCCGTCGCCACCTTGAATGGGTGACTCCAGCCAAGCGTGAACCGTCAAGCCTTGTTCTGCATAAGCTTCGCGCACACGGTTTTCAACCTGCTCGTACAAAGCCGCTTCACGCACGATACCGCCTTTGCCGACTTGGCCAAAATTCAACTCAAACTGTGGCTTCACCAGCATGACCAAACAGCCGTTAGATTTCAGCAGCGGTACAATAGCGGGTAAGACGAGGGTTTGAGAGATAAACGACAGGTCGCCGACGATGAAGTCGAATTCGGCAACAAAATCAGGTTCAAATATATCGTTATTTACCTCTGAATTTAGCGCAGTATTTGTCGAATTAGCCGGTGTATTTGTTACCTGAGTTGCTATGTTTTTAGGAGTAAATTCGACGTCATCATAGTTGTCATCGTCAAACTCTGACTCAAAATCGTCGCCTTCTGCTTCATCTTCATCTGCCAGCAGCTTGGCAATCTCAGCTGCAATTGCACCCGGCTCACGTGCATTCACACGCTCAAAGCACAAGACGCGTTCGTCAGAGCGCAGCTTGTCGTGCAGTTGTCCAAAACCAACATCGACGCCAACGACGCGCGCAGCACCGAGTTGCAACAAACAGTCGGTAAAGCCGCCGGTCGATTGACCGACATCTAAGCAAGTGCTGCCTTTAACTGACAAACCCAGCTGTTTGAGCGCACCTTCAAGCTTCAAACCGCCGCGCGAAACGTAGCGGGCTTCGGCGTCGTTGAGCAGCTCAATTTGCGCGTCATCGGGCAATATGTCACCGTTTTTGGCGATGCGTTGCCAGTAAAGTGTGGAGCTTAGCGTAGAGCTCGTTGAGCCGGACGATGCGCCAATTTCGGCACCGCTCATCGCCCCCTGCGCAGTGTGGTGGTGACCCAGTTTGAGCCACTGCACACCGCTGGCAATCAGCCGCTGCGCTTGCGCACGGGTGCTGGCTAGGCCACGATGGACGAGAAGTTGATCTGCACGCATGAAGTAGTTATTTTAGAGTTAAATATAGCGCTAACCGGCGTATTTGTTGCCAGTAGCGCTATGTATTTAATAGTTTACTCGCCGTCATTCCCGCGAAGGCGGGAATCCACAACCGCCACCATGGATTCCCGCTTTTGCGGGAATGACAAAGGGTGCGGTAATTAATAGCGGTATGTATCCGCCTTGTAAGGGCCTGATTTGCTTACGCCGATGTAGTCAGCTTGCTCTGTGGTCAATTCAGTCAACACAGCGCCCACCTTTTTCAGGTGCAAACGTGCCACTTTTTCATCCAAATGCTTAGGCAAGACATACACTTTGCCGATTTTGTATTCTTTTGGCTTGGTGAACAATTCGATTTGTGCAATCGTTTGATTCGCAAAGCTGGCAGACATCACAAAGCTTGGGTGGCCTGTGCCGCAGCCCAAGTTCACCAAACGGCCTTGCGCCAACAAGATGATGCGCTTAGATGGTTTTTTACCAGATTTAGGGAAAATCACGTGGTCCACTTGTGGTTTGATCTCTTCCCATTTGCATTTACTCAAGGAAGCAACGTCAATTTCATTGTCAAAATGGCCAATATTGCAAACGATGGCGTTGTTTTTCATCGCGTCCATGTGCTTGTAGGTGATGACGTTTTTGTTGCCAGTGGCAGAGACAAAAATGTCGCACTTGTCAGCAGCGTATTCCATGGTCACGACTTTGTAGCCTTCCATCGCGGCTTGCAATGCGTTGATCGGGTCAACTTCTGTCACCCACACTTGAGCGCTGAGGGCGCGCAAAGCTTGTGCTGAGCCCTTGCCCACGTCGCCGTAGCCAGCGACCAGAGCCACTTTGCCAGCAATCATCACGTCGGTGGCGCGTTTGATCGCGTCAACCAAGGACTCGCGGCAACCGTACAGGTTGTCGAATTTTGACTTGGTCACTGAATCGTTCACGTTGATGGCGCGCAATTTCAAAGTGCCTTTGGCAGACATTTCGTTCAAGCGCAACACGCCCGTGGTTGTTTCTTCCGTTACGCCCATGATGTTTTTCAGGCGGCGGCTGTACCAGGTGGGGTCAACTTTCAACTTTGCTTTGATCGCATTGAACAGGCAAATCTCTTCTTCGCTACCTGGCTTAGAGATGACTTTGAGGTCTTTCTCAGCTTGTGTGCCCAAATGCATCAACAAAGTAGCATCGCCACCGTCGTCCAAAATCATGTTCGGACCTTCTGCAGCCGTGCCTTTTTTGCCGGTGAATTCAAATATGCGGTGTGTGTAATCCCAATACACGTCCAAGCTCATGCCTTTGTAGGCAAACACCGGCGTACCAGCGGCAACCAAAGCGGCAGCGGCGTGGTCTTGTGTCGAGAAAATGTTGCAAGATGCCCAGCGCACTTCAGCGCCCAAGGCTTGCAAGGTCTCAACCAACACGGCAGTTTGAATCGTCATGTGCAAAGAGCCAGTGATACGCGCACCTTTGAGTGGCTGAGCTTTTGAGAACTCTTCACGGATGAACATCAAGCCCGGCATTTCTGTCTCGGCGATGTTCAGCTCTTTGCGGCCAAAAGCGGCAAGGCTCATGTCTGCAACGGCGTAGTCTTGCTTGGCAGCTGCAACGATTGCATTGACTATAGCTTTTGCTGTTGGCTTAGCAGCTGGTTTTGTTACTGGTTTTGCTGTAGTT
>JAYWCQ010000104.1:0-3553 GCA_043780435.1 Polaromonas sp. | reverse complement strand
CGTTATCGCTGCTGAAACCATACGCAAGCAGGCGCCGTACGACAACATCACCATTGTCAGTGATGAAGCCGTACCGGCCTACTCGCGCATGGCGATTCCCTATTTGCTGATGGGCAATGTGAAGGAAGATGGAACCTATCTGAGAAAAGACCCGTCACACCTTAAAAATCAACATGTAAATTGGGTTCAAGCCGGCGTAAAACATGTCGATATTGCTATTAAAAAGATAGCTCTAGACTCTGGCGTAGAAATCACGTTTGATACTTTGTTGATTGCAACCGGCTCGCACCCCATCAAGCCACCCATTCCTGGCATTGACTCTGAAGGCGTTCACACCTGCTGGACCATGGAAGATGCGCGCCACATCATGGCGCTGGCAAACAAGGGCTCGCGGGTGCTGCAATTGGGTGCGGGCTTCATCGGTTGCATCATCATGGAAGCACTGGCCGCCCGTGGCGTGAAACTCAGCGTTGTAGAAATGGGCGACCGCATGGTGCCGCGCATGATGGGATCCACCGCTGGCGGCATGATTCGCGATTGGGTGCAAGCTAAAGGTGTCGAGGTATTCACGGCGACCAAAGTTGAATCCATTGAATCTGGCGCACCCTTGAAAGTCAAATTAAGCAACGGCAAAACAATTGAAGCTGATTTGGTCATCAGCGCAGCAGGTGTGCGGCCTGCGATTGGCTTTTTGAAAGACTCCGGTATCAGTTGCATGCTGGGTGTCTTGACCGATGCGCATTTGCAAACCAATGTACCAGGTATTTTTGCTGCGGGTGACTGCGCTGAAGCCTTTGACAAGGTTACTGGCAAAACCATCGTCAGCGCTATTCAACCCAATGCGGCAGAACAAGCGCGGGTTGCAGGCATGAACATGGTGGCTTGCAGCCGTGGCAAAGCCATGCAAGCCGAGCTAAAGGGTGTGACGCAAATCAACGTGCTGGATACGCTGGGGTTGATTTCAACCAGCTTTGGCGACTGGCAAGGCCAACCTGGGGGCGAGCAAGTAGAGCTGACTGATCTAAAAAATGGAAAACACTTGAGTTTGCAGTTCAAAGACGATGTGATGGTGGGCTGCAACAGCGTAGGCTGGACTGAGCATGTGGGTGTGATGCGCGGCTTGGTGGAAGGAAAAATCAAGTTAGGCGCATGGAAAGATCATCTCAAAAAAGACCCCACAAAATTGATGGAAGCCTACATTGCCAGCGCACAAGGACAGCAAGCGTGGGCTGGCGCGCAAGACGAGCGACGCAGATAAGCTGTGATTGGTAAAATGGGTAGCAATGAACATCACGCTTAAGTTATTTGCCTCGCTCACTGACTACCTACCCGCCGAATCAAAATACACCAACATTGTGGCGTTGGATGTTGCGGTGGGTACAACCATTGACAATATCATTGAGCAGCACCATTTGCCGCCTAAATGGGTGCATTTGGTACTGGTCAACGGTGTTTATATTTACCCCGAACAACGGGCTGCACATACACTAGTAGATGGCGATGTCTTAGCCATTTGGCCTCCAATCGCTGGCGGATAGGCCAGTAACATGCAAGCGTTTTACGAAGAAAAATTTGACCGCGAAATGGGTTGCACCGAAGCAGATTGGCTACGTCTGCTTCCCGCCGCAATAGGCGACAACCACTGGAAACTTCAAGTCAACTCTGCCGGCGTCCGTATTGGCGATGGCGCGCTGGGCTTGAAATGGCAAATCGGCGAGCCACGCAACATTGGCCTAGTGAGCATGCCCAGGTTGCTGGTTAGTTTTCGTTTTGCGGGTTTAACGGACGAAGAACGCTTCACTTTTATGAAGCGCTTTGATCTGTATATGCACCGCGGTGGTGGCTAGTCCAACCAAGTCGTAAATTCTGCAGCTGGCACGCGCGGGGTGTTGAAGCTGTTGACCTTGTCGTTAGGGTCTGCATAACCCAAAGCCATGCCACAAACCAGCAACTCATCCTCACCCGCACCAATATGCGGCATGATGATGTTGGCAAAACCGTTCCAAGCTGCCTGTGGGCAAGTGTGCAAGCCGTGGCCACGCGCTGACACCATGATGTTTTGCAACAGCATGCCCGCATCCACCAAGCTACCGCGCCCCATGATGCGGTTGATGGTGAACATCAGCCCCACTGGCGCATCAAAAAACTTGAAGTTACGCTGGTGCTGCGCATGCATTTTGTCTTTGTCTCCTTTGCCAATATCCAGCAGGCCATACAAACTCCAACCATTCTCACGGCGGCGGTCGATAAAAGGGCTGACCCATTTTTCAGGGTAATAGTCGTAGGACTCTTGGTAGTCGGCGGCCAAGGCGGGGTTGGCGCGAATCGCGTCATGTGCAGCGCAAACTTTTTCAACCAAGCTGTCGCGGCTCGCGCCTTGGAGCGCATAGACTTTCCACGGCTGCGTGTTGGTGCCAGATGGGGCACGGCTGGAGACTTCTAAAATCTGCTCCAGCAAGGCACGCGGCACAGCTTGCTGGGTAAACGCACGCGCCGACATGCGGCTGGTGATGGCGGCATCGATCGCGTTTAAATTCATACTCATTTTCAAAGCTTCAGTCATTGCGTATTTTCTCCAGAACAGATTTCAAGTTTAAGGGCAGTGGCACCGGGCGGCGCGTTTGCTGATCGACATAGACGTGAATAAAGTGGCCTTTGGCGGCGCAAACCACGAAATCGCCATGTTCATCGGCTGTAAAAACACCCAACTCGTACCGCACGCTTGAGTCGCCCATGTTGGCAACGCGTATACCCACTTCGACAGGCTGCGGAAAGACGACGGGCGCAAAGTAATTGCAATGCGTTTCCACGACCAAGCCTATCGTTGCACCGTCGTGAATATCCAAAGCACCCTGCTCGATCAAATACGCGTTCACCGCCGTGTCAAACCAAGCGTAATAAACAACATTGTTGACGTGACCATAGGCATCGTTGTCGGCCCATCGGGTGTTTATGCGTCTGAAGAGTTGATAAGCGTTGCGCGGTTCAGGCGCAGGACGAGATGCAAGGCTAAGCGTGGTACTGGGCATGTGTGTGATTGTCTAATTGGCTACTTACTTGAAGCTTTATTCTGCCAGCTTTGCCACTTGGCAGCGTACGCTAAGGCGACACGGTAGGTGTTCATTTGTACCTGCACGGTGTCATCAATGTCATTGCCATAACCGCCAGCCATACTGAATGCTAATGGCATGCGACGCTGCCACGCCCAGTCAAACACCCGCATGTCCCGCGCCTCCAAACCATCATAAGTGAGCTTGAGCCGCCCCAGCCTATCGCCTTCGTGCGGGTCAGCGCCAGCTAAATAGATGATCAAACCAGGTTTGAAACGCCGCTCCAACTCGTCCAGCGCTTGATCCAGCGCATGCAAATAGTCATCATCTTGGCAGCCGTCGGGCAGCTCAATGTCTAAATCACTGGCTTCTTTGCGGAAGGGGAAGTTCTTTGCGCCGTGCATGGACAAGGTAAACACACTGTCGTCGTTTTGGAAGATGCTGGCCGTGCCGTTGCCTTGGTGCACATCCAAGTCAATCACCGCCACATGCAGCGGTTTATG
>JAYWCQ010000103.1:0-4909 GCA_043780435.1 Polaromonas sp. | reverse complement strand
AAACCAAAATTCAAAAGTCTTCATCGACCGGTCTCCTTAAAACTTTTCCATGTAGGGGCGTAAATCAAGCTCGTGCGTCCAAGCATCGCGTGGCTGTTCGTTTAGCCACCTCACGCCCGTTCAAAAAACCGCTAAAGCAGGCCATCTCCCAGATTTTGAAATACTTGCGCGCTGTTTCATCCAACACGCTGCTGGGCGCATTCGCTCCGATATTGAACACCAGCACTTCAATCGGTCCGATGGTCGATTCGATCTGCTCAACGAGTGCGACAACTTCCTCTTCTTTCCGAGCATCACTGCCAAAAGCATGGCAAATACCATCTTCACCTTCAATGTTATCTTTGAGGGACTGAAGTTTATCGGCACTGCAACGCGTCACGCAAGCAGCATAACCACCTCGCGCAAAACGCTTAGCGATAGCGCCACCTGTTGCATCGCCAGCGCCTATGATCAGGGCTACGGGCGTTGTACTCATGATTCGTTAGCCCTTTTGGTTTATTGCGTGATTATCAAACGCGCTCAAAAATTCCTGCAGCGCCTTGCCCCATGCCGACGCACATGGTCACCATACCGTATTTGAGTTGCTTTCGGTGTAACGCATGTATCACGGTGGCAGAACGGATGGCGCCAGTTGCACCCAGCGGGTGACCCAAGGCAATCGCACCACCCATGGGGTTCACTTTACTGGGGTCAAGTTGCAAGGTATTCAAGACGGCCAAAGACTGTGCCGCAAACGCCTCGTTCAACTCAAACCAGTCAATGTCGTCCTGTTTCAAGCCTGCATAGCGCAGCGCCGCTGGAATGGCCTCAATAGGGCCAATACCCATGATGTGCGGGGGTACGCCTTTGCTGGCAAAGCTGACAAATTTGGCCAGTGGCGTCAGTCCAAAGCGCTTGATCGCACTTTCACTCGCCAAAATCAGTGCACCTGCCCCGTCTGAGGTCTGCGAGCTGTTGCCCGCTGTGACTGAACCGCGCGCTGCAAACACCGTTTTAAGTTTGTCCAGACCTTCAACCGTCGTATCAGGGCGTGCGCCTTCATCCAAGCTCACGGTGCGCGTTTTGAGGTTTATTTCGCCAGTTTCCAGGTTGGGTGTGCGCTCGGTCACTTCAACAGGGGTGATCTCATTCGTAAACTCACCCGCCTTCATGGCGGCTATCGCCTTCATGTGCGACTGGTAGGCAAACTCGTCTTGTGCATCACGGCTGATCTTCCACTGATTGGCCACTTTCTCAGCAGTCAAGCCCATACCATAGGCAATGCCGATGTTCTCGTCATGGTCAAACATGGCGGGCGACAACGAGGGGTTGTTGCCCATCATGGGCACCATGCTCATGCTCTCCACGCCGGCGGCGATCATGACATCGGCTTCACCAACACGAATACGGTCTGCCGCCATTTGCACGGCAGACAGGCCGGATGCGCAAAAACGATTGACGGTGATGCCACCCACGCTGTGCGGTAAACCGGCCAGCACCGCACCAATACGGGCGATGTTCAAGCCTTGTGAGGCCTCTGGGATGGCGCAACCGCAGATCAAATCTTCAATCGCCTGCGGGTCCAGCGTTGGGACTTGAGCCAAAGCGGCTTGCAAGGCTTTGACCAGCAAATCGTCTGGACGTGTGTTGCGGAAGAACCCGCGGTGCGAGCGTCCAATCGGGGTGCGCGTGGCGGCAACGATGTAGGCTTCTTGTACTTGTTTCATGGTGATCTTTCAGTCAGTTCATCAAATTTAACGTTGTTCGTGGTTGAGAAAGCGTAGCGAGCGGTCGTCAGACTAGGCGGACGGAGCGCAGAAACCGCAACGTACTTCCTGTACGTGAGGATTTCGAGCACCGCCCAACGACGTATGGCGATCGCGCAGTAGCTTTATCAATTGCGAACAGGTTTGCCGGTTGCCATCATGCCCATGATGCGTTCTTGCGTTTTTGGGTGTGTGAGCAAAGCGCAGAAGGCCTGGCGCTCCAGCGTCATCAGGTACTCCTCGGTGACCAGCGTGCCAGCATCCACATCGCCACCACAGACGACATTGGCAATCAGTGAGGCAATGTGGAAGTCGTGCGCGCTGATGAAACCACCATCGCGCATGTTGACCAGTGAGCCTTTGATCGTGGCAATACCGTTACGACCCGCCACTGCAAACGCACGCCTGTGCGGCGCGCGGTAGCCGCTTTTGAACAAAGCCTTGGCTTCGTTGATAGCCACAAACAGCAGCTCGTCTTTGTTGGGCACAACCACATCGGTGTCCAGCAGGTAGCCAATTTTGCGCGATTCAATCGCACTGGTGCCGACCTTGGCCATGGCCGCAGCGGTGAAACTTTCAGTCAAAAACGGCACGATGTCTTTGTTGGTGCTGGTTGACGCTGCCTCTGCCGCACGGCGTGCGATGTAGGCCAAACCGCCCGCACCAGGCACCAAGCCGACGCCGACTTCGACCAAGCCCATGTAGCTTTCCATCGCCGCGACGCGCTTGGCGGAATAAACCGCCATCTCGCAGCCACCGCCCAACGCCAAACCGCGAACAGCAGAGACAGTGGGCACGCTGGCATAGCGCAGTTTGAGCATGACTTTTTGCAGCTCATGCTCGACTTCGTTGATCGCGCTCACGCCCGCCATCATGAAAGCTGGCAGCATGGCTTGCAGGTCTGCACCAGCCGAGAACATCTCGTCCGGCGACCAAATCACCAAACCTTGGTAATCCTTCTCAGCCAAGTCCACAGCCAAACTCAGCCCTTCAGCCACGTCCGGGCTGATCGCGTGCATTTTGGTTTTGATGCTGGCGATCAACACGTCGTCATCTAAAGTCCACAAACGAATCGCATCGTCTTCATGCACCGTCTTTCCAGCCGTCTCTGCTTTGACGGTGACAGAGCCCGCCACATCTTCCGGGAAGTGCTGGCGTTCATAAACGGGCAAATTTCGGCGTGCAATGAATGTATGGCTTGACGCGCTCCATGAGCCTGCTGGCGTGTGCACACCACCGGCCTCAGCCACCGGGCCGTTGAACACCCATGCCGGCAGCGGCTCTTTGCACAGCGCCTTGCCTGCGTCAATGTCTGCTTGGATCATGTTGGCAACGTTTGACCAACCCGCTTCTTGCCACAACTCAAACGGGCCTTGCTTCATGCCAAAGCCCCAGCGCAGCGCCAAGTCGATGTCGCGTGCGGTCTCTGCCACGGTGTGCAAATGCACGGCGGCATAGTGCAGCTGGTCGCGGATGATGGCCCACAAAAAGCGCGGCTCTGCGCCTTCTGCGTTGCGCAACAGTTTCAAGCGTTCAGCCGCTGGTTTTTTGAGCATGCGCCCCACCACCTCATCGGCTTTTTTTCCACTTGGCACGTAATCTTGCTCGTTTGCATCAAAACGCAAAATGTCACGGCCTGCTTTTTTGTAAAAACCAGCACCCGTTTTTTGACCCAAGTTGCCCAGTTCTAACAGCTTGGCCAGCACGGCGGGCGTTGCAAAATTGTCGTAGAACGGGTCACTTTCCAGCGTCAAATTGTCTTGCAACGTCTTGATCACGTGCGTCATGGTGTCCAAACCCACCACATCAGCCGTGCGGAAGGTGCCCGAGCTGGAGCGACCCAGCTTCTTGCCGGTCAAATCGTCCACCACGTCGTAACTCAAGCCAAAGTTATCCACCTGTTTCATGGTTGCCAGCATGCCGGCAATGCCGACGCGGTTGGCGATGAAGTTCGGCGTGTCATGCGCGCGCACCACACCTTTGCCCAAGCCGCTGGTGACAAAGGTTTCCAGGTCATCCAAAATCTGCGGTTGCGTGGTCGGCGTGTTGATCAACTCCACCAGGTACATATAGCGCGGTGGGTTGAAAAAGTGGATGCCGCAAAAGCGCGGTTTGAGGGCTTCAGGCAATGCCTCAGACAGTTTGGTGATGCTCAAACCGGATGTGTTACTGACCACAATCGCACCTTCAGCGATGAAAGGCGCAATCTTGTGGTACAAGTCGGTCTTCCAGTCCATGCGCTCGGCAATGGCTTCGATGATGAGATCGCAGCCTGTGAGCAAGGCCATGTGCTCTTCGTAGTTGGCCGCTTGAATCAGCGCGGCGTCTTCCGGCACGCCCAGCGGGGCGGGCTTGAGCTTTTTCAAGCCCTCAATCGCCTTAGTAACGATACCGTTTTTAGGCCCTTCTTTGGCGGGCAAATCAAACAAAATGACAGGCACTTTGCAATTGACCAAATGGGCGGCAATTTGCGCACCCATGACGCCTGCGCCCAGAACGGCGACTTTTTTAACTTGAAATATGGACACGATGAACGGTCTCCTTGAAGGGGGGCAAAACTTAAACGAACCAACTCAAGCCAACGCTGCGTCGGTATCCAGCAACACCTTGCTGCCCGTGCGCGCCGTCAACATCAACGAGGCCGTCTCAGGGAACAAGCGTGCAAAGTAGAAGCGTGCCGTTTGCAACTTGGCGACGTAGAACGGGTCTGTGTTGCCCGCAGCAATCTCGCGCAGTGCCACCTGCGCCATGCGCGCCCAGAAGTAGCCAAACACCAAGTGGCCCGCCACGCGCAGGTAGTCCACCGCGGCCGCTCCTACCTCGTCTGGGTTTTGGAAGCCTTTGAAGCCGATTTCGGTGGTGAACTTGGTCACTTTGTCACCCAAATACGCCATCGGGTTGATGAACTCAGCCATCTTCTCGTTCACCCCTTCTTCTTCCACCAAAGCCGCGATCAGTTTGCCAAATTTCTTCAGCGTGGCCCCGTTGTTGCCCAAAATTTTGCGCCCCAGCAGATCAAGTGATTGGATGGTGTTGGTGCCCTCATAAATCATGTTGATGCGGTTGTCGCGCACAAACTGCTCCATGCCCCACTCTTTGATAAAGCCGTGGCCGCCAAACACCTGCATGCAGGCGTTGGTGGAGATATGGCCGTTGTCGGTGAT
>JAYWCQ010000102.1:0-5167 GCA_043780435.1 Polaromonas sp. | reverse complement strand
GTAGCCCGCCAATGCGTAGGCAAAATCACGCCAATGAAAGGCGTGGCTAGATGACGATACGCTGGATTCAGAACTTGCGGCTTTTGACGGCGTAACAATTTGCTTGAGAGCATGACCCTTGCTCATCAAAATCAAGGTTGCAAAAGCACAACCCAAGGCTAATAACCACCAAGCCACTGCCCACGCTTGCGGCCATACGTGTAGTTTTGACTCCACAAAATAATCCACGCTAAGCACAAGCAGGGTTGAAAACACAATCCCCAGCCCCACACCGCCGTAATACACACCCAAAATCAAACCGCTGCGTCCAGCGTGGTGCGCACCTAGCTGCGCTGCCAGTAAACCACCCGCCACAAACACCCAAGCGCTAGCAATACCAGCCAACAAACGTTGAAAAAGCAAAGGCTCTGCCGTAGTAAAAAACCCTGTGAGCGCCATGAAGAAGCTTGCTGATGCAGAGCCAAACAGCATGATTTGCACAGTGTCAAAACGTTTCAGCAGCTTTGGCATACTCAAAGCACCGAGCAAATAGCCCAATGCATTGACCGTGTTCATCGCCCCCGCCAAGGTGTATGACCAGCCCAAATCTGACCGCATGGCGGGCAAAAGCAAGCCGTACGAAAACCGCGTGACGCCTAGAGAAACAGCTGCACCCAGCGCTAAAACCATCGCCAAAGCGATGCTTTCTCGCCAAGTAGGTGTTTGAAATGAATTTGAGGCTGTTGAAGCGTCTGAGCATTGCGGCATGCCCGTATTGTGGGGCAACACTGATCCGACTTTACACAGCATTACATTGCCGATATGTTGCGTTTGCACAGCCACCGGATACTTAACCTCAATCCAGAGCCAATACCATAACAAGGTGCAGACGCTGGAGTTGTTTAACTCTTCAAGGATTAATGATGAAACTCTCTAGCAAACACTTACTACTCACCACTTTGATGGCTACTTGCGGATTTGCCGCCTTAGCGCAAAACGCCACACCAACAGCACCTGCTACGGGTGCGCAACCTCAAATGCATGACCGCATGCACCGTGGCGACCATTCAAGCATGCGTGAACGCATGTTTGGCAACCACCAAGAGCGCATGGTCAAACGCCAAGCTGAATTGAAAACCAAGCTCAAAATCACCCCAGCACAAGAAGGCGCTTGGGCCACTTTTGCAGCCGCTATGCAACCACCAGCAAACATTGCTGGAGGCATGATGGGCACGCACCATGACCCTAAAGTCAAAGCCGACATGGACAAGCTGACCACACCAGAACGCATCGACAAAATGCGTGCCCTGCGTGCCGAGCGTATGGCCACCATGAATGCTGAGATGGACAAACGCGGCGCAGCTACCAAAGCCTTCTACGCGGTGCTGTCATCTGAGCAAAAAGCAGTGTTTGACGCTGTTTCAATGCGCGGAGGCCAACATGGCATGGGTGGTGAACGTGGCGAAAAAGGTGGTCACGGTCGTATGGGTCACCACAGCTAAAAACGGCTTACTTTAAGCCTTAAAAGCCAAGAAGCGCAGTCAACTTCGGTTGCTGCCCTTTTTTTACGTCAAATTATAGATTCCCGCCTTCGCGAGAATGCCGGCTCTAACGACTAGATTGGCTATTTACGGTTTCGGTTTTTATGCTAAAAGCTTTTTCAATTCGCCGCTGTTGATGAGTTTGATCACATCTCCAGCACCGCCTACCAGCGTACCTTTAACAAAAACCATGGGAAACGTCGGCCAGCCGGTCCACATTTTCAAGGCATTGCGTTTGCGCCACTCGCTGACGTAGCTGCCGTAGTCCAAATCATGGTGGACAATGCCTGCGGCGTCTAATGCTTTGCGGGCTTTTTTCGGCATGGGGTTGAGACCCATACCGACCACAACAACAGAGTGCGCGGCGACTGCCGCTTGCACTTCAGCCACGATGGTTTGCTGATTTTTGGCGATTTTGTCGCGAATTGCGGGGTGAATGTTAGCTTCAGCTAGGGTTGCACGGGGCATAAAGTCGTCCTAAAAAGGAGAGGAAGTAAGGGAAGAAGGGTCAATATATGTGAAATTTGACCTGCCCCCCTATCTTAAGATCTCGCCCTCAAAATTAAAGAGCCGCTTGCAACAATTTCACCATTTCAGCCCGTTTTGAGGTCTGCGCACCTGCTAAAACAAAGCCAATGACCGCGTTTTGTTCATTGTTGAACTGCCAAACATTGGGCTCAGCGGATGTCCACTGCCCTTTTGAGCCTATCGCTGGCGGTGCAATCATCAGCGGTAAAGCGGGCGTTTTCACTGCAACGGGCATGACGGGGAACAAGACATCCGTCTTTTTACCTGCCAATGTCTGGGTTAATGTTTGGGCCAAGGCTCTGGCCGCGTTCATGATGGGCATGACGTACGGCAAAGTCGTGTTGCCCGCACTGGCGTATTGGGCAGAATCGCCCAGGGCATAGACACTAGGCGCACTGGTTTGCAAAGCCGCATCAACTTGGATGCCCCGCTCGCAAGCCAAACCTGCCGCAATTGCCAAACGGGTGTCTGCGCGCAGGCCGATGGCGCTTAAAACGACATCCGCAGGGATGGTTTCACCGTTTGCCAAGGTCACTTGCTGTGCAGATTCAGCATCTTTACCCGGTTGATTTGCAGCCTTATTCACCGCCTGAACCGTCGTTCCAAAATGCCACTGAACGTTTAAATCTTGCAAAGCTCGACGTAATTGCTCGCTAGCGGCTTCGGGTAACAATGCGCCCAAAGGACGACTGGCTGGGTCAACCACGCTAACTTGGTAGCCTGCGTTGATCAGGTCGTTGGCAAACTCGCAACCAATCAAACCAGCGCCCATGATAACCACCCTAGCAAGTGCATTTTCAGGTGCATTTTTACTATTATTTTCATAGCTACTTAGGAAATGAATACGCCGGCTAGAGGCAGTTTTTAATGCATCGTAAAAAGAGGTGAAATCATCCAATGAATTAACCGAAAGCACTTGTTCTGCGGCATCACCAGCCACCGGAATACGTATAGGCGCAGCACCTGTGGCTAACACCATACTGCTGAAATCAAAGCTTCGAATAACGCCATCTTTTTCCGTTGTTACCGTTTTAACGCAAGGGTCAAAACTCAGCACCCGCATGTGCGCCAGCAAGGTGACGTTTTGCGTTTCCGCCATTTTGGCCGCCGGAGTCACCACCAGTTGATCAGGTGCCTTTTTCTGTGCAAATGCGTTGGACAGCGTGGGTTTGGCGTAAAAATCGCCACTGTCAGCGGTGATCATCACCACTGGCGTGGTGGCATCCAGTTTTCGGAATTCACGCGCCGTCGTCCAGCCCGCCAGCCCCGCGCCAATGATGATGATAGGGTTCATAACTTATTAGATCTCTACAGCTTCGAAATCGGCCTTGGCGACGCCGCAATCTGGGCATTCCCAGCTTGCCGGCACGTCTTTCCATAAGGTGCCAGCTGCGATGCCGTCTTCTGGGCGGCCCGCTGTTTCGTCGTAAACAAAGCCGCAAACGATGCAAATATATGTTTTCATGGTGTTTTCCTCGTTTTATAAATTGAATGGTTGAATTATGCAGAAGCTTTCACAGCATCCAAACGCGCCTGATAGTGCGCTGCATGGCGCTTTTCGACGTTGGCGAGCGCGGCAAAACGTTTTTGCGCCTTCTCTAACATCGCTTTGAATTGCGCGGCGTGGACTTTGCTTTCTTCAATCTGCTCATCCATCTCAGCGACGGCAGCGGCGTTGCCTTCTAATTCGGCAGTTTTACGGAAACCTGGGTACATCTCAGTGTATTCGTAGGTTTCACCGTCGATGGCGATTTGTAAGGCCTTAGCGGGTGTCATCGTGGCTTTGGGGTAGAGCAAATCTAAGTGGCCGAAAGCGTGCATGATCTCTTGATCTGCAGTAGCTTCAAACGCTTCAGCCGTTTCAATATCGCCTGATTCACGGGCTAATTTCGCAAAATAGCGGTATTTGATGTGCGCCATGGACTCGCCCGCAAAAGCGGATTCCAAATTGGCAATGGTTTTGATCTCGGGTACGGTTTTGATAGCGGTTGTCATGGTGAACTCCTTGGTTTAAATAGGTCTTTAATAGCATTTACTAATCGACTCAGAAGTAATGATAGGTTTATTTGATAGCTAATGCCAATTGGTTTTAACTAACTGATTGATAGTGACTATCAAACGCCTCTTTAATCTCGTTTGAATGTATTTTTTTGGCTTTTATTTATGTAAGCCTTATGCCAGTATCTGTAGAGAGATTGACCTAAAATAAGAGAAAATTTTCAAGCACCAAACAGGCATTTCACATAGTGATAAACAACGCAAGCGGGGAACATATGGCAAACAAGACATCAAAAATTATCTACACATTGACAGACGAAGCGCCCATGCTGGCAACGCACTCTTTTTTGCCGGTGGTGAGAGCCTTTGCTGCGCCGGCAAATATCGACGTGACGCTGAGCGATATTTCTGTGGCGGCCCGTGTGTTGGCGGAGTTCCCAGAAAACCTGACGGAAGCGCAAAAAGTACCCAACACGCTTGCTGAACTTGGCCGCTTAACGCTACTGCCAGATACCAACATCATCAAGCTGCCCAACATCAGCGCGTCTGTGGGCCAGTTGACAGCGTGTATCAAAGAGCTGCAAAGCAAAGGCTACAGCATTCCTGATTACCCAGAAGCGCCAAAAACTGACGAAGAAAAATCTATCCGTGCCCGCTACTCTAAGTGCACCGGCAGCGCCGTGAACCCGGTCCTGCGCGAAGGCAATTCTGACCGCCGCGCACCGAAAGCCGTGAAAGAATACGCGCGTAAAAACCCGCACTCCATGTCTGAGTGGAGCCAAGCTTCTCGCTCGCACGTGTCCCACATGCACAAAGGCGACTTCTACCACGGCGAAAAATCCATGACCTTGGACAAAGCCCGCGACGTGCGCATGGAGTTGCTCACCACCTCAGGCAAAACCATGGTGCTCAAGCAAAAAGTGTCTTTGCTCGACCGTGAGGTCATCGACAGCATGTTCATGAGCAAAAAGGCGTTGTACGAGTTCTATGAGAAAGAAATTGACGACGCCTACAAAACCGGTGTGATGTTCTCCCTGCACGTCAAAGCCACGATGATGAAGGTGTCGCACCCCATCGTGTTCGGCCACTGCGTGAAGATTTTCTACAAAGACGCTTTCGCC
>JAYWCQ010000101.1:0-3750 GCA_043780435.1 Polaromonas sp. | reverse complement strand
TTTGGCGGTGGCGACGCCCTCAAAACTGGCGATGCCGTTGTCCACGGTGATGAGCACGTCCGCCCCGCTGTCTTTGACGCGCTGCGAGATGGGCGCGGTCAAACCGTAGCCGTCGACCACGCGGTCGGGCACGATGTAGCTGACGTGCTTCGCGCCAAGCAGACGCAGACCGCGGATGCCGACGGCGCAGGCGGTCGCGCCATCGCAGTCATAGTCGGCCACGATGCACAGGCGCTTGTTTTGGGCGATGGCGTCGGCCAGCAGCACGGCAGCGTCGGCGACACCCTTCAAACTGCTGGGTGGCAGCAAGAGCGCCAAACCATCGTCCAGCTGCTCTTTGGTACTCACACCCCGGGCGGCATAGAGCCGCGCCAGCAGCGGATGCACGCCGGTTTGCTCAAGCGCCCAGGCGGCGCGGGGGGGGACGTCGCGGACGGTGATTTTCATGGGTTCAGATCGATGCAATCAAATTTAATTATTACTATTCTTTTTATAGCTGTTTAGGCAATAAATACGCCGGCTTGAGGCCAAAAATGCCTCTAAAACTACCTTTTAACCGTTCCAAAGCATTTTTGGGCCGCACTTCGTAGTGCAAAGCATTGCGCTCGCCGCACAGGCTCAAAGTGACGGGTTCGCCGGCTTGAACGCGCTTCAGCATATCGACACACAGCGTTGCATCCAACTGCTCCCAGGCTTTCGCCCAAGCTGGCCAGTCTTCTTTCAAAGCGGCATCGGCCAGGCTTCTAGGCATGTTGATGTTAGTGCTCACTTGCGCGCTAGCCTTTGACAGATCACCTGTACCATGCAGCCAGATCGAATTGATCGCGGCGGTTCGAACACGGCTTCTGGCATCGTTTACTGTATGAGTATACAGCAACATTTGCATTTCATTCTGCAAGCGACGCAGTTTGGCCGACTCGCCATGGGCAGGTTGCCAATCGGCTAAATCTTTCCCAATCACGCGATCTAGCGAGGCGGTTCGGACGTCGCGCAAAGGTTCGCCACAGCACAGCCACGCCGCAGGCTCTAGGTAATGCAGCGCCAAGCCGTCTTCCGCAAAATACGGCGTCATATCGGCGAGCAAATGGCGTGATTCAGTCTCAGACACTTGTAATTGAGCGGGGTCTTCCATGGTCATGCTGCCGATACCTACCACGCTGTCGCACAGGGTGACGAAGCTCCAAGGCAAGGTTTGTGCATGATCCAGCCCCAAAGCAGCCGCCCGCTGCGCGGCCCACGGGATGCACCCGTCGCCGACTGGCAAACCTTGCGCTCTTGCCAAAGCGCGTTCGTGTGGCGGGGAAAACGACTCTTCCGTGCCCACATCGCTGTCTATTAAGGTCAATATATCTAGGAGTTGGCGCAAGTTAGGCAGTTTTAAGCCCTGCAAATGTTTGGCGGCGGCTTCTGAACTAACGGCAGCAAAGGGAATCAGTAGATGGTGAACTGTTTCAGACATGTCGCTATTGTCGCTCTTAGCTTCAGCAACTGCGCCCTGTTACCATAACCACCACATATGCAACTCCCCTACGAACTCAAACTCGGCTGGCGCTACACCCGCGCAGGCCGTGCCACGCGGCGCAATGGCTTTATCTCATTTATTTCAGGGGTGTCGATGCTGGGCATCGCGCTGGGGGTGGCGGCGCTGATCATCGTGCTGTCGGTGATGAATGGTTTTCAAAAAGAGGTGCGTGACCGCATGCTGGGCGTGGTCTCGCACATTGAGATTTTCAGCCCCGGTGGTGCAGCACTGCCGGATGCGGCACGTACGCTGGCTGAGGCGAAGGGCAACCCGCAGGTCGTTGGCGCTTCGAGTTTCATAGCAACCCAAGCATTGTTGGCGAGGGGTGAGGACATGAAGGGCACTATCGTACGCGGCATTGACCCGGCGACTGAAAGCCAGGTGACGGATTTGGCGGCCAGCAACCAAAATTTGGACGCCATCAAAGCGCTGGTGCCGGGCGAGTTTGGTGTCGTTTTGGGCTACGAGCTGGCGCGGCAACTGGGTGTCGGCAAAGGCGACCGCGTGACGCTGATCGCCCCCAGTGGCCAGGTCACACCCGCTGGCGTGGTGCCGCGCATGAAGCAGCTGAGCGTAGTCGGCACCTTTGATTCGGGCCATTTTGAATACGATGCCACGCTGGCGATGATGCACATGGACGATGCGGCCAAGATGTTCCGGCTGGAAGGGCCGACCGGTATTCGCCTGAAACTCAAAGACCTGCATCAGGCCAGGGAAGTCGCCCAACAGCTCAGCAAGAGCTTGACCGGCGACCTGATCGTGCGCGACTGGACGCGGCAAAACAAAACCTGGTTTGCCGCCGTGCAGGTTGAAAAACGCATGATGTTCATTATTTTGACGCTGATCGTCGCCGTCGCCGCTTTCAATCTGGTGTCCACCCTGGTGATGACGGTGACCGATAAGCGGGCCGATATCGCCATTTTGCGTACTTTGGGCGCGAGTCCGAAAAGCATCATGGGTATTTTTGTGGTGCAGGGTGCGACGGTGGGGGTGATTGGCACGCTATCTGGCCTGCTGCTAGGCTTGAGCATCGCCTTCAATATCGACGTGATCGTGCCCTTTATCGAGCGCCTGTTCAACGCCAGCTTTTTGCCGAAAGACATTTACCTCTTGAGCGGTATGCCCAGCGAACCGCAGATGAGCGACATCATGCCGATAGCTGTCATTTCCCTCATCATGGCCTTTGCCGCCACGCTGTACCCCAGCTGGCGTGCCAGCCGAATCAACCCGGCGGAGGCTTTGAGATATGAATAATTTAGAAAAAGAAGTAGTGCTGTCAGCCACTGGCTTGGGGAAGCGTTTTCACGAAGGTCCGTTGGATGTGACGGTGTTGCACGATGTTGATTTACACGTGCATGCTGGTGAAATCTTAGCCATCGTTGGTGCGTCTGGTTCGGGCAAAAGCACGCTTTTGCATTTACTGGGCGGCTTGGATACGCCAACTACGGGTTCAGTAACGCTAAAGGGACAGGCTTTGGCAAAACTCAATGAGGCTGAGATGGGTGATTTACGCAACCAGCATCTGGGTTTTGTCTACCAGTTTCACCACTTGTTGGCCGAATTCACCGCGCAAGACAACGTGGCTATGCCACTGTGGATTCGACGTTTAGATGTTGAAAAATCAGCACAAATCGCCAGAAAAATACTTGCTGATGTCGGCTTGAAAGATCGCCATCACCACAGGCCATCCGAACTCTCAGGCGGAGAACGCCAGCGCGTCGCCATCGCCCGCGCTTTGGTGACTCAACCGGCTTGCGTGCTGGCGGATGAACCGACTGGCAATTTGGATAGAAACACCGCCAATGCCGTGTTTGACCTGATGATCAACCTCGCCAAAACCAATGGCACAGCTTTTGTGGTGGTGACGCATGACGAGGCGCTGGCGGCTCGGTGCGATAGGCAACTGCGGCTGGTGGGTGGGGTGTTGCAGGAATAATTTGCCCACTCCTTGGTAACGCGTTTTCTACAAAATTCGGTTAAACCAAAGCATGGACAGCCCCGCTGAAGCAATCGCCAAGGCAGCGGCTACCAATGCCAGCAGCCCCGAAATTTCGGTTTCTTTTTTCTCCACCGTCAGGCGGGAGCTGAGGGTTTCGTAAACTTTTTTCAGGTCGGCTGCGGTGCCCGCATAGAAGTAGTCGGCCTGGGTTTTGTTGGCGATGGCTTTGAGGGTTTCTTCGTCGAGTTTCACGCGCATGGACCAGCCTTCAAAGCCGATGGTTTCGCCG
>JAYWCQ010000100.1:0-2715 GCA_043780435.1 Polaromonas sp. | reverse complement strand
TATGGGTAAAGGCAAATCAAAAGAAGTGCCTGCAGCTGTGCAAAAAGCGATGGAAGAGTCACGTCGCCAATTGGTCAAAGTGTCATTGAAAAATGGCACGATTCACCACAAGGTCATGGGTCACCATGGCGCTGCAAGCGTGATGGTTGCTCCTGCACCTAAAGGTACTGGCATTATTGCAGGTGGCCCAATGCGCGCAGTTTTTGAAGTGGTGGGTATCACTGACATCGTGGCAAAAAGCCATGGTTCCAGCAACCCTTACAACATGGTGCGCGCCACTTTGGACGCCCTGAAAAAAGTAACGACTCCTTCTGATGTGGCTGCCAAACGTGGCAAAAGCATTGAAGACATTTTTGCTTAAATTGAGAGTAACAACATGACGACACAACAAACAGTCAAACTCCAATTGGTACGTAGTCCTATTGGGTGCAAAGAATCTCACCGCGCGACCGTGCGTGGCTTGGGTTTGCGCAAAGTTAACAGCACCAGCGAGTTGGTGGATTCTCCCGCAGTTCGCGGCATGATTAACAAGATCAGCTACCTGATCAAAGTACTATAAGAGGCTAGTGATGGAATTAAATAGCATCAAGCCTGCTGATGGCGCAAAACACTACAAACGTCGCGTAGGTCGCGGCATTGGCTCTGGCATCGGTAAAACCGCTGGTCGTGGTCATAAGGGTCAAAAATCACGTACAGGTGGCTACCACAAAGTCGGTTTTGAAGGCGGTCAAATGCCTATGCAACGCCGTTTGCCGAAGCGTGGTTTTAAATCACACTTGCTGAAGTTCAATGCTCAAGTTACTTTGTCAGCACTCGAATTGCTCGGAGCCCCTGAAGTTGACATCTTGTCATTGAAACAAGCTGGTTTGATTGGCGAATTGGCCAAAGTTGTCAAAGTCATCAAGTCTGGTGCAATTACACGTGCGGTCAAGCTCAATGGAATTGGTGCAACTGTTGGCGCTAAAGCAGCTATCGAAGCTGCTGGTGGCAGCATCGCTTAATAGCGTTGCTTCAATCTAACAAGATACTGAAAGCATAAAGAGTGGCAACTGGTTCCAATCAATTGGCAAAAAACGGTAAGTTCGGCGATTTGCGTCGTCGGCTGATGTTTTTGTTGCTAGCCTTGGTGGTGTATCGCATCGGTGCTCACATACCTGTTCCAGGTATTGATCCAGCACAGCTGCAGCAGTTCTTCAAGGGGCAAGAGGGTGGCATATTGAATTTGATCAATATGTTCTCTGGCGGCGCTTTGTCACGCTTTACTATTTTTGCGCTCGGTATCATGCCGTATATTTCGGCCTCCATAATTATGCAATTGTTGGCGTATGTCGTTCCAGCATTTGAGCAAATGAAAAAAGAGGGTGAATCAGGTCGTCGTAAAATAACGCAATATACGCGTTACGGAACTCTTGGTTTGGCTTTGTTTCAAACTATCAGTATAGCCTTGGCTTTGGAGAGCTCTCCTGGTATGGTGATTGAGCCAGGCTTTGGTTTTAGAGCTACAGCCGTGATCAGTTTGACAGCTGGGACCATGTTTTTAATGTGGTTGGGTGAGCAAATTACCGAACGCGGTTTGGGTAATGGTATTTCTATCTTGATTTTTGCGGGTATTGCAGCTGGCCTACCAAATGCGGTGGGTGGCTTGCTTGAATTGGTGCGAACCGGCGCCATGAATATCTTGGTTGCAATTGTTATTGTGGCAGTCGTTATTGGTGTGACTTACTTTGTTGTATTTGTTGAACGTGGTCAGCGCAAGATTTTGGTGAATTATGCCCGTCGACAAGTTGGCAACAAGGTGTATGGCGGTCAGTCATCGCATCTGCCATTGAAATTGAACATGGCAGGTGTGATTCCTCCCATCTTTGCATCTTCCATTATTTTGCTCCCTGCGACTTTGGTTAGCTGGTTAAGCACAGGTGATTCAATGCGCTGGCTTAAAGACATGGCCGGCATGTTGACCCCCGGTCAGCCGATCTATGTCATGTTTTATGCTGCGGCTATCGTATTCTTCTGTTTCTTCTATACGGCTTTAGTTTTCAATAGCCGCGAAACTGCAGACAACTTGAAAAAGAGCGGTGCATTTGTACCAGGAATTCGCCCCGGTGATCAAACAGCCAAATATATCGACAAGATTCTACTTCGATTGACCTTTGCGGGTGCTATTTACATTACTTTTGTTTGCCTGCTGCCTGAGTTCTTAATTTTGAAATATAATGTGCCCTTCTACTTCGGTGGTACATCGCTTCTGATTATTGTGATTGTGACTATGGATTTCATGGCGCAAGTACAAAACTACATGATGTCCCAGCAGTACGATTCGCTTCTCAAAAAAGCAAATTTTAAGTCATCTTTAGGTACTTGATTAAATTATGTCTAAAGATGATGTTATTCAAATGGCGGGGGAAGTGGTTGAAAACCTTCCCAATGCAACTTTCCGAGTTAAATTGGAAAATGGGCATATCGTACTAGGTCATATTTCAGGAAAAATGCGGATGCACTACATTCGAATTTTACCGGGTGACAAGGTAACGGTTGAGTTAACTCCCTACGATTTAACGCGGGCGAGAATTGTGTTTCGTGCTAAATAAATTAAGTTATTTAGTTTTATTTAGTACGTTGGTTTTTTATAGATATTTGGGAGAATGAAATGAAAGTTTCGGCTTCGGTCAAGAAAATTTGCCGCAACTGCAAAATCATCCGTCGTAAGGGTGTAGT
>JAYWCQ010000099.1:0-2658 GCA_043780435.1 Polaromonas sp. | reverse complement strand
GCCACGTTTGCACCCCGCATCCAGCAACTTGCCGCGCGCGTGATGCGCGAACCCCAGCGCCTGCAGATCGACAGCCCGCAGGAAAAACATCAGAACATCAAACAGGTCTTGTTCTGGGCAGATAACGCCCAGCACAAACGCAAGTTGTTGGATCACTGGTTGCGTGACACTTCGATTAACCAGGCAATCGTTTTTGCCAGTACGCAAATCGAGTGTGATGGCCTGGCCAACGACCTGCAGCAGGAGGGCTTCTCCGCTGTCGCGTTGCACGGTGCTTTGAGCCAGGGCCTGCGCAATCGCCGCTTGATGGCGCTGCGTCAAGGTCAAGTGCAGATTCTGGTGGCCACCGATGTGGCAGCGCGCGGACTCGACGTGCCTACAGTTAGCCACGTGTTCAATTTCGGCTTGCCGATGAAAGCTGAAGACTACACGCACCGTATTGGCCGCACCGGTCGCGCCGGGCGTGACGGCCTTGCCGTAACGTTTGCCGAGTTCCGTGATCGGCGCAAGATTTTTGACATTGAGGCCTACAGTCGCCAGCAGTTCAAAGCTGAGACCATTCCTGGTATTGAGCCGCAACAGCGTTTTCATGACTCGCGGCCCAGCTCGAATTTTGGCGCGCGTGAGAGCCGTGGTGCTGACCACCATGCCCGCGAGCGCAATTTTGGTGGTGCTGCCCGGACTGGCGGTTTTGCCGTGAACCGTGGTGGTTTTGCAGATAGAAACGCCAGTAGCCAGCGTGATTCAGGCGCAGCAGGCTATCAAAATAATAGCTATGGTGGATTTGGCCAGCCCGATGGTCGCAGTGCCGGCGCGCGCGAAGGCTTCAGCTATGAACGCAAGGGCGGCTTCAATGACCGTTTTGCCGGTACCCGCAACGAGGGCGCTGCGCCGCGCGGGGATTCTGCCGGGCGCAAGCCGGCGTTTGGCAAGCCGATGGGTGTCAGGCCCGGCAATGGTGGCAAGGTGTTCGTGCCGCGCGATGCAAAGAAGCGTCCGGCACGCAGTGCTTGAGCACGAATTCCTCACATTAATTACCTTATAATTGTCGCCTAAGCAAAAAGAGCTCGAATCATTTTGCTTGGTCCTTGCAGTTTTTCTGCACTGACAACTTCCGGAAATTGTTTCGTTAACTCACTAGGTATTTTTAAATGAATAAATCGCTTGTTTTGGCCGTTGTTATTGCTGCCGCTGCTCTGGTTGCTTGTGGTAAAAAAGAAGAAGCTGCTCCTGTAGCCGCCCCCGCTCCGGCACCCGTTGTCGTTGTGACTCCTGCGCCCGTCGCTGCTGCTGCTGCTGATGCAGCGTCCGCCGCTGGCGCCGCTGCTGCGGGTGCTGCTACCGCTGCCGGTAATGCCGTGGTTGACGCCGCCAAAGGCGCTGCTGATGACGCAGCCAAGAAGGCCGCTGATGCTGCCAATGCTGCGGTAAAGAAGTAACACACAGCAGTCAATTTTGTTGACTGAAAGCCACCGTCAGGTGGCTTTTTTTTGGCTGCTCCGCGCCCATCGACGCCAGTATTTGACTACCTGAGGTCGTCGGCGATGAGTTTTACGATGCGTTGTGCATTGGCTGAGGTGTCTGCTATGCCATTGACGTCGAGTACGGATACCGTTGTTGATTGCCCCAGACTGACAACCGCAATGCGGTATTTCAGGGGCGCAACATCTGCCTTTGAACCAAAGAGATTCGACAGGAAGCCGGTCTTGGACTTTTCCGGCGCAGGTTCTACATAGCGGACAAAGTAAAGTCCGCGACTGCGGTCCCGATCCTCGACGGTGAAACCGGTACGGTCCAGCGACAAGCCAACACGGCGCCAGGCCAAGTCGAACCCTTCATCAATTTGCACGACCGGCTGTCCGTTCACGGTAGCGCCGCGAGAACTGGTCTTGGCCGCACCTGCGGCTATCAAAGCCTTGGATTGTTCCTGGCTTACACCGAGCTTGACCATTAACCGGCGCAAGAACTCTGCTTCGAGCTCCGGGTCGGCGGCGCGGGGTTGCCACACCGTCGTATCTTTTTGCGTACTGTTGTAGACCTCGAGCATGCCCCGATGACTGATAAAAATTTCAGTTCCACCGCTTGCATTGCGTTCAAGACGGGTCCTAAACTTGTCGCGTTCCCCGGTCGAATACACTGAGTCGAGCACTTTGCCCAGTGCCTTGCGTATAAAGTCCTGTGGCAGTTTGGCGCGGTTTTCAGCCCAGTCGGTTTCCATGATGCCCAGATTGGCCTGGTCCATGGCCAGCAGGAAACCATTCTCCTGCCAGAAGTCGCGTACCGGGTCCCAGAGCTTGTCGGCCGGCCGATTGATCACCAGCCAGCGTTGGGTGCCGGCGCGTTCAATACGAACATCACCCAGGGAAGTGACAGCAGTGGGTACCGATTGTCCGGTTTGACCAAGCTGAAAACTTGACGCGCTCACCGCTGCGCCAGGAACTGCATAGCGACTCTCACGAGAAAGTTGTGTCAGGTCGGGAGGAACCTCAAGCGAGGGACCTTTGCCAGCGCTCTTGTAATTAATTTTGTCACTGTCGAGTGTCGAGCACGCTGCAAACGTCAGTGACAGGCTCAGCAGCGCAAGTTTGGAAAAATGATTCACAAAAGTGTCCCTTGGGGTAATGAGTAAGGTCAGACCAGGCCGGTTGCGCGCAATGC
>JAYWCQ010000098.1:0-8663 GCA_043780435.1 Polaromonas sp. | reverse complement strand
TCATCACAATGACGGACGATGCGCTGTCATTGAAGCCAAAACGTTCAAAGTTAGCGATGTTTCGCTCTGTGGTGAACGTGCGACCCTGAAAATTGTCGTGCTCATAGAAAGTAATTTGAGCCGCTGCATGTGTTGCAACCGCAACAGCCGCTACAGCCAATATCGTTTTGAGTTTAAATGTCATATATACCTCTCGTATGTTGAAAAAAATTGTGGCGAGTATTCACCAAATTTTTAAACCATTTTTTGAATGGATAAACTAGTATTTACGACTTGGAAACTTCTGGATAGAGGACAAAACGCCGCCTCAGTGTAGGTATTTGTCCTACTTTAGGTTAATTTTTTGAGAATTTGGATTCAAATCCCATTATCTGCACGATAAGTAGCTTAAATATAGTCGAAATATGGATTTAGCCGGCGTATTTATTGCCTATACTGCTATAATAAATATAGCAAATTACATCACTTTTAATCTTGTATTAATACGCTGCAATCACCCCATCACTGCGTGGATCAGCGGCGCCAAGGTAAAGGCCATCAGGCTGCCGAACAATCGCACCTGCGTGGCCCATGGTGTCGCTGTAGTCGGCAAGAACTTCCACGTCGTGGCCGGCTTCAGAAAGGGACTTGAGTGCAGCTGCGTCCGTTCGACTTTCAAATTTAAGCGTCGTTGTGTCTTGGCCCCACGTTTTCCCTAGCAACCAGCGCGGGGCGCTGACGGCGGTTTGCAAGGTTTGGCCATAGAATGCGTAGCGGCTGAATACTGCCGATTGGCTTTGTGGTTGGCCGTCGCCCCCCATATTGCCGTAAACCATGTGACGGCCATCGGCGAAACGGGCATGTGCTGGGTTGAGTGTGTGGAATGGCTTTTTGTGCGGTGCGAGCGCCAGATGCGATTTGTCATCCAATAAAAAGCTGGAACCACGGTTTTGCCAGACGATGCCGGTGTCTTCCAAAACCACGCCAGAACCAAATTCCCAGTAAACGCTTTGGATATAGCTCACCATGCAGCCAGCGCTGTCGGCCGTGCCCATCCAAATCGTGTCGCCGTGAATGGTTTTTTCAGGCCAGGGCAGGGCTTTTTTCATATCAACAGCTTCAACGCATTGGTCAATGAAAGCATCGCTTAAAAATTGATCAGATGAAATGCCGTTTACAGCCATGGTGGCAGGGTCAGCCACATGGCGATTGCGTACTTTGAAGGCTTGTTTTGTTGCTTCAACAAGCGCATGCAGGTAAGGGTAGCCATCTGCTTCCTGGATGTTGTGACGCAAACGTAATTTGTCAAAAATCGCCAATATCATCAATGATGCGATGCCCTGCGTGGGTGGCGTCATGTTGTACAGCGTGGCACCTGTAACGTTAACGGACAACGGCGTGACAGAACTGGCACGGTGTGCGTTTAAATCTGCCAAGCGCACAGGGCCACCCAAACGCTCATGTTCATTGGCGATTTTTTGTGCAATGCTGCCACGGTAGTAGTCGTCAAGTCCTTGATCTGCCAAAGTTTGCAAGGTGTTACCCAGTGCATGGTATTTGCGCAGGGTATTGACGCTGGGTATGTCTTTCCCGTTCAAGAACTGTGTCGCAAATCCGGGCTGGTGGCCAAGTTCAGGTAAAAACTTGGTTGTGAAATTGACTTGACTTTGTGTTACCGGCGCACCGTTTATGGCATACCAAATGGCGTCTTGCAGCAAACGTGCAACGGGTAATTTGCCACCCATGCGAGTCGAATGCGCCAAGGCTTCCTGCCAGCCAGAAATCGCGCCAGCTACGGTGTTAGCAGCTAACGGGCCCCGGCCTGGAATAGCGTTTAAGCCCTTGCTTTTGTAGAAATCAATGCTGGCTAGTCCGGCCGCACGGCCACAGGCATCTATGGCAATGGGCGCTTGGCCGGGCTCAGAAATGATCCAAAAGCCGTCACCGCCAATGGAGTTCATGTGCGGATAAACGACGGCTATGCTGGCGGATGCGGCAACCATGGCTTCAATGGCATTGCCACCATCGCGCAAAACTTGGGAGGCACTGTTGGCTGCGAGATGGTGCGGCGCAGTGACCATGCCGCGCGGGGAGGTGAGGGTTTGACGCATACGATTTATTATTTAGTTCAAAAATTTAGTGGCAATGGCGCTGAGTGCTTTCACGTACGCATCCATAGGCACACGAACCACACCAGCACCGATTTGGCCAATGCCCGCTTCTTTGTGCGCAATGCCTGTGGTCACCAGCGGACGAATGCCCGTATCAACCACTTTGCGTACATCAATACCGCAAGGTGCGCCGGCAAAATCTAGCGCTGGCAAGCTCAGTGCTGGATTTTTAGTGACGGTGATTTCGTACATTTCTTTGCTGTAGCGCACCGCATCGCCCACCGTACCGCCAGCCAGCAAAGTCAGCGCTGGCGATGCTGCGAACGAGCAGCCACCAAAACCCGCCGTCTCGGTGATGGCGCTGTCACCGATATCAGGACAAGCGTCTTCTTGCTTAAAGCCGGGGAAGAACAAGCCGGTGGGCAAATCAGACTTGGCCGTAAACCATTCCTTACCCATGCCGCTGACGCGAAGACCCGTTTCCGCGCCGTTGCGCGCCATGGCGGTGACCACGGTACTGAACGGAATGTTGTGCGCGGCATCCATGATGGCTTTGCACGATACCATTGAAAAGTTCAAGAAAAACTGCGAGTTTTTAGACAGGAAATCTAGAGTTTGACGAATATGGTCTTGCGTTACCGTGGTTTTAGTTGTGTCTACTGCAGCCAAAGGCACAGCCAGTTGCATGAAAAATAAAGCCGTACTTGCTGCATTTCGGCTGTGAACTTCGTCGCCCATGAGCAATGCTTGTGATTGGATGACTTTTAAGTCAATGCCACCCGTTTTGTCAGTATTGTGAAGCACGGCTGCTTTCAATACCGGTGCTAAAACGGATTCAAACCATTTGAGCTTTTGAATCACATCAGGCCCGTTTGCGCCAAAGCGCAAGCATCGCCCAATACCTTCGTTGATATTGGTGTAAGCGATGTTGCCATGGCTAGCCTCGCGCACTTTGATGAGTGGCATGGACGCGCTGATGATGCCTGTCATCGGTCCCACAGCATCAAAATCATGGCATTGGCCGAATTCAATCTCGCCCTGAGACAGCATTTTTTGTGCTTTTTCAACGGTGTCTGCCCAGCCTTCGTACAACACCGCACCAATCATCGCGCCGTGCATGGGGCCGCACATGTCTTGCCAAGCCACCGGTGGGCCAGCGTGCAAAAGCAAGCGTGTATTTTTTAGCTCAGGCCAGACGCCGTCTGCACGCAAGGGAGTGTCTTCCCACATCGGGCGCGCGTTGATGATGCGTTTAGTAGCTTCTGCATTGGCGCTTTCGATACGCGGGTCATGCATCAATTGCGCCAATTGCCAAGCCAGCAAAGGGTCAGCATTGCCAGGCGGTTGCCACTGCAGATTTTTCAAAGTACCGCCGTGCGCTACAACACTTTGGTTGAAACCATCAATGCCGATGTTCAATACAGCCGGTATTTGCGTTAATAAATTATTGGATGTCATCATGAATTTTGCTTTTTATTTACGTCAGCTAATGAATTTTTTCTGTAGCTTGCGTGGTCAGCGCTAGCAACAAACCTGCTAGCATGTCTGCACCAGAGCTAGCACCGACGTTTAAAAGTATTTCGCAAGCACTAACTATGTTTGTCTTATTGTTTGAATGCAAGGCAAACAGCACGTCATGCAGCGCGCTGTAACTTTTGCCAGCCATCATGTCGTCGAGTAGGGCTGCGCTAATGACATTTGTAGATGTGGAGGCTGAATTGCGAATGTGCGTTTTAGTCATAGGCAAGTCTTTTACCCACGCTTGTCTTGGGGCATGCGTCAAAGCAAACATCATCCCACCCACAAAATCATCACCACTGGGTGTCAAGCCATGGCCCAAGCCGAGCACACGTAAGGCAGCTGAAGTGAATGCGTCTAAATCATTGCCAGTCAGTGCTTGATTGATTGCATCAAATCGTGCTTCGCTGAGATTCAATGGGAATGGCATAGCTTTGCCCTTTAACCAAAGCATCAAACCTTTGGTGTTTTTTTCAAGCTGGTGATTTGAGTTGAACAAGCTCTTGCAAATCAACGCACCTTCGCGCAATTTGTCGACATTGAAGGTGAAAGTTTCTGGTTGCCAAGTCGCAAAAGCGTTTCGCGGATGATCTGTAGAAGCTTGTTCACCTGCCCACACAATACTTCCTCGCAAATACGCATAATCGGTTGTCTCGAAACCGGGGATTTTTTGCAAATTAACGGTAATCGCGGTGTTCACGGCTGTCACTGCGTTTTGGGTCCTACGGTGATGTGCGTTCCAGCCCGCCCCATCAACGCTTCAAAAGCTTTTTCTAGCGATGTGATGATCACCACGCCGTTGCCGTTGGCTTCGGGTGATTCTTCTAAAAATGTGATGGCTGATTCTATTTTTGGCCCCATGCTTCCTGCCGGAAACTGGCCATCTTTTGCATATTGGCGGGCTTCAGCCAGAGTCATATGATCCAGCCAACGTTGTGTTGGTTTATTAAAATCAAGCGCCACTTTTTCAACGCCCGTGAGCATGATCAAGGCATCCGCATGCAAGTGCGCTGCCAGCATCGCGCTGGTCAAGTCTTTGTCAATCACCGCAGCCACACCTTTTAAGTGACCTTCTGGCGTGACAACGACAGGAACACCGCCTCCACCACAGGCAATGGGTATCACACCAGCCTCGAGCAATGCGTCGATGGTGGGTAAGTCCAAAATTTTCTTCGGCTTAGGGCTGGCCACCATGCGGCGCCAGCCGCGACCCGAGTCTTCTGCAAAAAACCAGCCCGACGATTTGGCAAGTTTCTTTGCATCCGTTTCGCTGAAAAATTTACCGACGGGTTTGGTTGGGTTTTGAAAGGCTGGGTCATTGGCATCCACTTGCACTTCAGTGATAACGCAAGACACCACCGCATTCATGCCATGGTCATGCAGTACATTCGCAAAACTTTGCTGCAGCATATAACCCATGCCACCTTGCGAATGTGCCACGCACACGTCCATGGGCATAGGTGGCAACTCGTCCGCAGTTTTTGCCATGCGGTACAAAATATTGCCAACCACAGGGCCATTGCCATGCGTGAGAACCAACTGCCAGCCAGCTTTGATGATGTCAACAAAATGCCCACACACTTCGCGCATTAATGCCAGTTGTTCGTCTGCCGTTCCTGTAATCGTGGGAGGGTAGGCCGCATTGCCGCCGAGGGCGACCACAACACGCTTCAGCTTACTTTTTTGCACACGTTTGACCATGCGCTTTGGTTTGCCACTGGTAACAGTTGCTGTAGTCGTTATAGTCGTTTTCATGCTGCTCATTTAACCCATTGTGCTGCTAACCAAGCTGCATTGGCGCTATTGCTGGCCAAAACCATGCCTGCAGTTTGCAAAATGGCTTCTTGTTTGGCTAGAACTTGTGGATCCAGCTCCGTGCCGCAGACAAAGCCGATGATGGCTAGATGTCTTTTGCCTTTGGCGGCGATTTTTTTAGCCTGAACGATTGCATTCGCCAGTTCGCTAGCGGGGTCGGCATGTGCGCCCCAGCCAATGACCACATCTAGCAGGATGACACGAACAGTTGGGTCAGAAGCTTCTTTCAACAACCTATCAATCCGCGCGTTTTGGTCGATCATGGGGTGTGGCCTGCCTACTGTAAAGTCATCATCGCCCAAATCTAGTGCTGTGTGCCCTTTGCTTTCTTTGAGTGGGTTAGGCAAAGCCATGGCTTTATTCAAAGGCACGTTAGACCACACTTGCAAGCCAGATTGCGCCCACAATATTTGCGCTTCAGACGCATAGGTGCCACCCGAGTACAAAGCGCGTAAATACAGCTGCGTTTTGCTAAAAACGGGTTTGCGGGGCATAGCATAGGCGCGTGACGCAATTGGCTTTATTCCGGAAGCTTTCACAGCAGCCACAGCGCCATCAACCAAGGTTTTAGCTGTTTGGATGTGCTTGGCAGGCGATGTTAAATCACTGCCCAAAAACACGACGACCGACGGTTTTCCAGAAGCGAGCAATGCAGCCATCACCTTGTCGGCAACTTCGGGTGAGGGTGGCTTAGACACAATAGCAATGACTTGTGTTGACGCATCTGCCGCTAAAAGAGCTATGCCTTGCAGCATCGTTGCGCCGCCCACGTCGGCATACACGTCGCGACCGCCAGTGCCAATCGCATGGCTGATGCCACCACCCATTCTGTGGATTTGCGTGGTCACTTCTTGCAGCCCTGTACCTGAAGCAGCGACGATACCAATCGCGCCGCGTCGCACATTGTTAGCAAAACCTAAAGGTACGCCGCCAATGATGGCGGTGCCGCAGTCTGGCCCCATGACCAATACATTACGCCGCTTGGCTTCTTGTTTGATGGCAATTTCTTGTGCTAACGACACGTTGTCGCTGAACATGAATACATTCAAACCGTTTTTGACTGCTTTCAAGGCTTCGGCAGCGGCATAGATGCCTGGCACAGATATTTGCGCGATATTTGCAGTCTCTAGTTGGGCCATACCCATGCCAACCGTGCGAGCGGCAACTGCTTGGTTTGCATTGGGTGAATCTTGGGAAGCCGCAGATTTACCCGCTAAATCGCTGAGTGATTCCGCAACAGCATCGTCACATGCAGCTTGCGTTTTAGCCTGCACGACCACCATGATGTCGCTAGGACCTGCATTTTTAATGCTCTCTGTTAACAAGCCGGCTTCTTGCAAAATTTCTTTGTTGGCGGGGTTGCCCATTTGCAGTGTTGCATTCACCACATCAGGCATGGCTAGCAAACGTTGTGCTACGCGCATCAAAGCGACAGAATCCTTGTACAGATTGGTATGCACAAAAGCGAAAGTGAATAAAGACGCTTTTAAACTGATTTTGCTAGCCATAAATTCTTAAAAGTGTATACAATTTGTCAAAACAGTAGATATGATACTTCGAAGTTAGGCATTTTCCTATTGATTTTTCAAAGTGTGACTCAAGACATGATGCTCCCTAAATTAACGCCTCTTGCCGACGCCAACTCAGCATTCAATGAGTTAAATCCTGCACCACGTTTGCTGATGGGCCCAGGCCCAATCAATGCTGATCCGCGCGTGCTCAAAGCCATGTCTACCCAGCTGTTGGGGCAATTTGACCCTCAATTTCGCTTGATGATGCGTGAAACCATGGCCTTGTACCGTGCATTTTTTGAAACCAAAAACGACTGGACGCTGGTGTTGGATGGCACGGCTCGTTCGGCCATTGAAATGGTGATGATGTCTGTGATCGAAAAGGGCGATAAAGTTTTGGTATGCAGCTTTGGTCGATTTGGACAATTGCTGGATGAAATTGCGCAACGCTGCGGTGCGGATGTCAAAGTAATTCACGCCGATTGGGGAACGGTATTTGATTTGGCTCAAATCGAAGCTGCTTTGAAAGATTTCTCACCTAAATTAGTGGCCATATGTCAAGGTGATACTTCTACGACGATGTTGCAACCCCTAGCTGGTTTGGGTGAGCTTTGTCACCGCTACGGCGCGATGCTTCAAGTAGACGCTACGGCTTCCTGCGGTGGCACACCTTTGCCAGTAGATGCTTGGCAGATTGATGCAGTCACGGCAGGGTTACAAAAATGTTTGGCTGGACCGTCTGGTGCGGCACCTGTCACATTGTCCAGCATCATGGCAGAAGCTATTTACAAGCGACGCCACATTGAAGATGGTTTGCAAACGGCTGGCTACGTGCCTGGCTCAGGCAGTCGGATCGCTTCCAATTACATGGATGTTGCCATGATCATGGATTATTGGAGCGACGCTGGTTTGAACCACCACACCGAAGCCACCACGATGCTTTATGGCGCACGTGAATGTGCCCGTATTTTTGTGCAAGAAGGCCTACAAAACGTTTATGCACGCCATGCAGTAGCCTCAAAAGCTGTTGTCGCAGGTGTTCTGGGAATGAATTTGTGGGTTTATGGTGAAGTTGCCAACAAAATGCCCAATGTGACTGGCGTTTATATCCCTGAAGGTATCAATGGCGAAAAGGTTCGATCAGCTTTGTTGAACGATTTCAACATCGAAATAGGCACCAGTTTCGGACCCTTGCATGGCAAAGTGTGGCGTATTGGTGCAATGGGCTACAACGCTCGACAAGACGCTGTTTTACAAACGCTTTCCGCGCTGGAGATCGTTTTAGCATCCGAAGGCCACAAGTTCACACGCGGTGCTGGTGTTGATGCTGCTTACGAGGCATATAAAAATTAAGTTTCGCTATTTAATTTGAGCACTTGAGTGGTTTAGCCGGACATTTGGGCATCAAAAGCTTCACGTCAGCTAAAAATTCGATAATGATTGTACCCAAACGCAGTGTCAGCTATTTTGCAAAGGCACGGCTCAATAGGAAAACCTCATGTCAAATCGTCGCGAATTTATTATCCAATGCTCATTTGCTACAGGCGCTTTAGCCACAACGTCAGTATTTGCCCAAGGTGCCATGGTCGATGAAAAAGATGCGCAAGCAACAGCCTTAGCCTATAAAGCGGATGGCACCAAGACCGACAAGGTCAAATTCCCAAAATACGCTGACACGCAAAACTGCAGCAACTGCGCTTTGTACCAAGGCAAAGCTGCCGACAAAGCC
>JAYWCQ010000097.1:0-6315 GCA_043780435.1 Polaromonas sp. | reverse complement strand
CTATCTTCCGATTTCTTTCTATTTTCCGTTCGGGCTGAGCCTGTCGAAGCTCATCCGTTCAGTGAGATACCCTTCGACAAGCTCAGGGCGAACGGTTTGCGGGTCAAAGTGGAATATTCCCGTGCTTGCGCCATGGGTTTTCCAGCTTTTTGTCTTTCAACATCACCAGGCTGCGGCAGATGCGTTTGCGGGTTTCGTGGGGCAGGATCACATCGTCGATAAAGCCGCGCGCGCCGGCGACGAAGGGGTTGGCAAAGCGGGCTTTGTATTCGGCTTCCTTGGCCGCGAGTTTGGCGGGGTCGCCTTTGTCTTCGCGGAAGATGATCTCCACCGCGCCTTTGGCACCCATAACCGCGATTTCGGCATTTGGCCAGGCGAAGTTGACGTCACCGCGCAGGTGCTTGGACGACATCACGTCATACGCGCCGCCGTAGGCTTTGCGGGTGATGACCGTTATTTTTGGCACGGTGCACTCGGCGTAAGCGTAGAGCAGCTTGGCACCATGCTTGATGATGCCGCCAAATTCTTGCGAGGTGCCGGGCATGAAGCCAGGAACGTCGACAAAGGTGATGACGGGGATGTTGAAGCAGTCGCAAAAACGCACAAAACGCGCCGCCTTGATGGAGGATTTAATGTCCAGACAACCGGCCAACACCAACGGCTGATTCGCCACGATGCCGATAGTCTGGCCGTCCATGCGGGCAAAGCCGATGATGATGTTTTTGGCGTATTCGGGCTGGATTTCAAAAAAGTCGCCATCGTCCACGGTTTTGACGATCAGCTCTTTCATGTCGTAGGCTTTGTTGGCGTTGTCGGGCACCAAGGTGTCCAGGCTCAAGTCCAGGCGATCCGATGGGTCGCCGCTCTTGCGCACCGGCGCTTTTTCGCGGTTGGAGAGCGGCAAGTAATTGTACAAGCGGCGCAGCATCAGCAGCGCTTCCACGTCGTTGTCAAACGCCAAGTCGGCCACGCCGCTCTTGGTGGTGTGGCTGATGGCACCGCCCAATTCTTCCGCCGTCACTTCTTCATGCGTCACGGTTTTGACCACTTCTGGGCCGGTCACGAACATGTAAGACGAGTCTTTGACCATGAAAATAAAGTCGGTCATAGCCGGGCTGTACACCGCGCCGCCCGCGCAGGGGCCCATGATCATGCTGATCTGCGGAATCACACCGCTGGCCATGACGTTGCGCTGGAACACATCCGCGTAGCCGCCCAATGACGCCACGCCTTCCTGAATCCGCGCACCGCCCGAGTCGTTCAATCCGATAACGGGCGCGCCGACCTTCATAGCCTGGTCCATCACTTTGCAGATTTTTTCGGCATGCGCTTCACTCAAGGCACCGCCAAACACGGTGAAATCTTGGCTGAACACAAACACCAGCCGCCCGTTGATCATGCCGTAGCCGGTGACCACGCCGTCGCCCGGGATTTTGGAGTCTTCCATGCCAAAGTCGGTGCAGCGGTGCTCGACAAACATGTCCCACTCTTCGAACGTGCCGGCGTCCAAGAGCACTTCCAAACGCTCACGCGCCGTGAGTTTGCCTTTTTTGTGCTGCGTCGCGATGCGCTTTTCACCACCGCCCAAGCGGGCCAGTTCACGTTTGGATTCTAGTTGTTTGAGGATGTCTTGCATGGTTTTACTTTTAAAATGAAATGAAGTGTTCTGAGATAAACTAAAAATTACTATAAATTCAATAGCATCCTAGGCAATAAATACCCCGTCTAGATGCCAATTTGACCCCTATTTTGGTCATTTACTTCGATATTTAAAAGGTTTCTGGCCGCCGTAGACGCCGCCACCCGCCCTTCCGACACGTCTTTGAGCAGTTGCGGCAACATGGCTTTCACCTGCGGGTTTTGCTTGAATTGCAGCTTCAAACCCGCATCAATCCGTTCCCACATCCAAGCCAGCGACTGCGAATTGCGACGCTCTGCCAACTTGCCATTGGCGCTTTGCAAAGTCTTGAATTCGTTCACCGCAGACCAAAAAGCATCAACGCCTTGCCCGTTCAAAGCACTGAGCAGCAACGCCTTGGGGTGCCAATTCAGCTCCGAATAGCCACCAAACATGCCCAATAGCTGCATCGCCGCAGTGATTTGCAGCCGCGCCCGTTCACTGGCCAGCGGATCGATATCGCTTTTGTTGATGAGCACCAAGTCCGCCAGCTCCATCACACCTTTTTTGATGGCTTGCAAATCGTCACCCGCATTGGGCAGCTGCATCAACACGAACATGTCGGTCATACCAGCCACTGCCGTCTCGGACTGGCCGACGCCGACAGTCTCCACAATCACAATGTCGTACCCCGCCGCCTCGCACACCAGCATCGCTTCGCGGGTCTTTTCAGCCACACCCCCCAGCGTGCCGCTGCTCGGACTGGGGCGGATGTAGGCGCGCTCGTCAACTGAGAGCTTCTCCATCCGCGTCTTGTCGCCCAAAATCGATCCACCTGAGACGGTGGAAGACGGGTCGATCGTCAACACCGCAACCCGATGACCCAATTCAATGAGGTACAAGCCCAGCGCTTCAATAAAGGTCGATTTACCCACACCCGGCACGCCGCTGATACCCAGCCGCAATGATTTGCCCGTGTGTGGCAGAAGCGCCGTCAACAACTCGTCAGCCTGTGCACGGTGGTCAGCGCGGGTCGATTCCAGCAGGGTGATGGCTTTGGCGATGGCGCGGCGTTGCACGGCTGAAGCAGCCGGCTGAAGCACACCATCAATCAAACCAGCAGGTATCACGTACTAACCTATGGCTTTAGTAATCTGCAACAACACATCCCGCGCACTCACCGGAATCGGCGTGCCCGGGCCGTAAATACCTTTGACACCCGCCGCGTACAACATGTCGTAGTCCTGCCGTGGAATCACGCCGCCTACGAAGACGATGATGTCATCCGCGCCTTGCTTGCGCAGCTCGGCGATGATGGCGGGGACCAGGGTTTTATGGCCTGCGGCTAATGTTGAGACACCTACCGCGTGCACGTCGTTCTCAATCGCCTGGCGGGCGCATTCTTCTGGGGTTTGGAACAGGGGACCCATATCGACGTCAAAACCGAGGTCGGCGAAGGCGGTGGCGACGACTTTGGCGCCGCGGTCATGGCCGTCTTGGCCTAGTTTGGAGATCATCACGCGCGGTCGGCGGCCTTGTGTGACGCCGAACTCGGCGATATCGGCTTTGAGTTGGTTCCAGTATTCCATGGTATCGCCCTCGTTAGATGCCGTGCCGTCGGCATTTTGACCATAAGCTGCCGCATACACGCCCTGCACCTTTTGCGGATCAGCGCGGTGGCGGCCGTAGATTTGCTCTAACGCGTCGCTGACTTCGCCCACGGTGGCACGTAAACGCATGGCTTTGACGGTCAAATCCAACAGGTTGCCAGAGTTCTCTTTTGCTGCATTTGTAATAGCAGCTAAGGCAGCAGATACGCCGGCTGTATCGCGTTTTGACTTGATTTCATTGAGGCGTGAAATCTGCCCATCACGCACCGCCACATTGTCGATGTCGCGTGTTTCAATCGCGTCTTCTTCTTTGAGCTTGTACTTGTTGATGCCAACAATCACATCCTTGCCGCTGTCGATGCGGGCCTGCTTTTCAGCAGCGGCCGCTTCGATTTTCAGCTTGGCCCAGCCGCTGTCCACGGCTTTGACCATGCCGCCCATGGCTTCAACTTCTTCGATGATGGCCCAGGCTTTTTCGGCCATCTCGTTCGTCAACGACTCCATCATGTAGCTACCCGCCCACGGGTCGATCACGCTGGTGATATGCGTTTCTTCCTGGATGATGAGCTGGGTGTTTCTAGCAATGCGCGACGAAAACTCGGTCGGCAGGGCAATCGCCTCGTCAAAACTGTTGGTGTGCAAACTTTGCGTGCCGCCAAATACCGCCGCCATGGCCTCGACCGTGGTGCGGACGACGTTGTTGTACGGGTCTTGCTCGGTCAAACTCCAGCCACTGGTCTGGCAATGCGTGCGTAGCATCAATGATTTTGGCGATTTGGCGTCGAAGCCTTTCATGATGCGGCACCACAGCAAACGAGCGGCGCGCATTTTGGCGACTTCTAGGTAGAAGTTCATGCCAATCGCCCAGAAAAAGCTCAGACGACCCGCAAAGTCGTCCACATCCATACCTTTATTGATAGCCGTCTTAACATATTCTTTGCCGTCTGCCAAGGTAAAAGCCAATTCAAGCGCCTGATTCGCACCGGCTTCTTGCATGTGGTAGCCGCTGATGGAAATGGAATTGAACTTCGGCATGTTTTTAGCCGTGTACTCGATGATATCGCCAATGATGCGCATAGACGGCGCGGGGCCGTAGATGTAGGTGTTGCGCACCATGAACTCTTTCAGAATGTCGTTCTGAATGGTGCCGCTCAATTTGTCCTGGCTAACGCCCTGCTCTTCAGCCGCCACCACATAGCCGGCCAGCACCGGCAGCACGGCACCGTTCATGGTCATGGAGACACTTACCTTGTCCAGCGGGATCTGGTCAAAAAGGATCTTCATGTCTTCGACCGAGTCAATCGCCACACCGGCCTTGCCCACGTCACCCGTCACACGCGGATGGTCGGAGTCGTAACCCCGGTGGGTGGCCAGATCAAACGCGACGCTCACGCCCTGGCCGCCGGCGGCCAGCGCCTGGCGGTAGAACGCATTGGATTCCTCGGCCGTGGAAAAACCGGCGTATTGGCGAATCGTCCACGGACGCGCGGCGTACATCGTGGCCTGCGGGCCGCGCAGGTAGGGCTCAAAGCCTGGCAAGGTGTTGGCGTAGGGCAGATTGGCCGTGTCAGCGGCGGTGTACAGCGGCTTGACGGTGATGCCGTCGGGCGTCTGCCAGTTCAGGGCTTCGACCTTTCCCCCCGGCGCTGACTTGGCGGCGGACTTGGCCCATGCGTCCAGGCTGGCTTGTGCGAATTCAGGGTATTTTTGAGACATGACGGGGCCGTTCGCGATGAGTTTTCGGGTGAGCGTAGTTTACGTTATTTATAATTATTGATTCAAAATATGGCTTCAAGCTTACAATTCACTCCATGTCGGCACTTTCTCTTTCCCCTCGTGCACTTTACGAAGAAGTGGCTGAATTGCTGCGCCAACGCATCTTCAAGCGCGAGCTTGAGCCGGGCAGCTGGATTGATGAGCTGAAGATCGCCGAGGCCTACGGCATCAGCCGCACCCCGCTGCGCGAAGCGCTCAAGGTGCTGGCCGCCGAAGGGCTGGTGACCATGAAGGTGCGCCGGGGTGCTTACGTCACTGAGGTATCGGAACAAGATTTAAGTGATGTGTACCACCTGCTCAGTCTGCTGGAATCCGACGCGGCAGGCGTGGTTGCGGCCCAAGCCAGCAATGCGCAGATTGAAGAGCTACAGGCCGTCCACAAACAACTGGAAGCGGCAGCCAAACCCGGCAAGGTAGATCGCGAGCGCTTCTTTGAGATCAATGAGCTCTTTCACATGCGGCTGCTGGCCATTGCCAACAACCGTTGGCGAGACCAGATGGTGGCTGACCTGCGCAAAGTGATGAAACTCAACCGCCACAATTCGCTACTGAAGTCCGGCCGTGTGGAAGAGTCTCTGGCTGAGCATCGTGCCATCATGGCGGCGCTGGCACAACGCGATGCCGCGGCCACAGTGCAATGCATGAGAGCCCACTTTGCGAATGGGCTGGAAGCGGCAGCCTGAGCCGGGTTCTAAGAAAAAACGGGCTCAGGCCCACATAGAACTTGCATACTTAGCTATACAACTTATAGCAAAAGGCCCCTTTCGGGGCCTTTTAGATTTCAAGCAGCGACGGGAGCCGGCGGATTAAACACCGCCTTGGTTTCCAGAAACTCCTCGAACCCCAAAGCGCCCCACTCACGGCCGTTGCCAGACTGCTTGTAGCCACCAAACGGCGCAGTGTTGTCACCCCCTGCACCATTCAAATGCACATTGCCTGTACGCAGCCTGGCGGCAATCACACCCGCGGCCGCCGGTGTGGCGGCGTACACATAACCAGACAGGCCGTAAGGCGTGTCATTGGCGATGCTGACGGCTTCGTCCAGCGTGTTGTAGGGCAGCATGCACAGTACAGGGCCAAAAATTTCCTGACGGGCAATGTCCATCTGGTTATTCACGTTACTGAAAATGGTGGGCTTGACGAAGTAGCCTGCCGTGATGCCGTCGGGGCGGCCTGCCCCACCTGCAACCACCTTGGCACCTTCGGCCACGCCGCGCTCAATCATGGCCTGCACGCGCCCAAACTGCGCGCCATTGGCCACGGGGCCCATGGTGGTGTCGGCATTGGCCGGGTCGCCCACGGCAATTTTGC
>JAYWCQ010000096.1:0-22537 GCA_043780435.1 Polaromonas sp. | reverse complement strand
GGTTCTCATTGTGACCCACAACATGCAACAAGCGGCGCGATGCAGTGACTATACCGCCTACATGTACTTGGGTGACTTGATTGAATTTGGTGCAACAGACGAACTCTTTTTTAAACCCACCCGTAAAGAAACCGAAGATTACATCACTGGTCGTTTCGGTTAAACATATCCACATAGGAGTAATGCATGCCTGATAAACATTTATCAACTCAGTTTGACAGCGAGCTCAATGGCGTATCTTCAAAAGTCATGGAGATGGGTGGTTTGGTTGAAGAGCAGATTAGATTGGCCATTCAGTCGCTATCAATGTTTAGTGCCGAGTTGGCCGGTCAAGTTATCGATACGGAGACTCGCGTTAACACCATGGAAGTTGAGATTGATAGAGAGTTGTCTTCTATCATTGCTCGCAGACAACCGACAGCTAGAGATTTGCGTTTGCTGATTGCAATATCTAAAACGACTGCAAATTTAGAGCGAGCTGGTGATGAGGCCAACAAAATCGCAAGGATGGTTAAATCGATTCTTCACAGCGGCTCATCGCGTGCGCTGCTTCCTTCTGCCGATTTAGGCTTGGCTGCCGATTTAGCCTCAAACCAGCTACGCAAAGCATTGGATAGCTTTGCGCGACTAGATACAACCATGGCGGTCGGCATTTTGAAGGAAGACGACATCATTGACAAAGAGTTTGATGGTTTTGTACGCAAACTCATTACTTACATGATGGAAGATCCTAGAACGATATCTGTAAGCTTAGATTTGTTGTTTGTCGCAAAAGCAATCGAACGCATTGGGGATCACGCAAAAAATATTGCAGAAGTCGTGATTTACATCGTTAAGGGAGCAGATGTGCGGCATACCACGATGGAAGAAATTGAATCCGCAGTCAAATAGTTGTGATTGATTGCTCATGAAAACGACTCCTCGAGTGCTCATTGTCGAAGATGAGCCAGCAATTGCTGAATTGTTAACCATCAACCTCAAGCACAATGGCTTTGCCCCAGTCTGGGCTGGTGACGGTGTTGCGGCTCAGCGTGAGCTTGATGACACTGTGCCGGATATTATTTTGCTTGATTGGATGTTGCCTGGTCAAAGTGGACTGAGCTTGGCGCGAAAATGGCGCGCGGACCTACGCACGAAAGATGTACCGGTTATTTTGTTGACAGCAAAGGGGGATGAGCCCGACAAGATTGCGGGTTTAGACGCTGGTGCTGACGATTACATTACCAAACCTTTTTCTATTAAAGAATTGCTGGCTCGTTTGCGGGCAGTTTTAAGAAGAAGATCGCCGGAAATAAGTTCGCAAATTTTATCGTTAGGTGATGTGACCTTGGATAGTTCTACGCATCGTGTTACTTTTCAAGAAACTCTCTTGAAACTTGGACCCACCGAATTTAAGCTTTTGCAGCATTTGATGATGCATCCTGAGCGTGTTCACAGTCGTGGACAATTGTTGGACAAAGTTTGGGGTGACCATGTGTACATTGAGGAGCGTACTGTTGATGTTCATATCAAACGGTTGCGCGAAGCACTTGGTCAAGCTGGGTGTCATGTTGAAACAGTTCGTGGGACCGGATACCGTATGACAGCGCAAGCTACAACAATTGCAGCTAAATAAAGCATTAAAATGTGGCGCTTTTTCGCAGTAATTGTTTCGCAACTTGCGGGCGTTGCCATGATTTTATTTGTGGCTTTTCAACTTAATTTAAATTTGCATTTTCTATTACTTGCATTCGTAGGCGCTTTAAATGGTGCACTTATTTGGTTGTTTATTAATTTCAATAGAAGCAAGCTCTTTTTGGAGTGGGTTCGCTTTGGCGACATGTCGCATGTTCCAAAAGTAAATGGTGTATGGGGCGAAGCCACAGATCGCACTCGGCGCTTGTTGCGGGATCAGGCCAGGACACTAGATGCAAGCAATAAGCGGTTATTTGATTTTCTTGCAGCTATTCAGGCTTCGCCGAATGGCGTTATTTTGCTAGATGCGAATGCTCAAATTGAATGGTGTAACTTGACGGCGGCAAGTCATTTTGGTTTGAATCCCACAGCAGATATTTCTCAGCATATTGGAAATTTAGTGCGCGATCCTGTTTTTGCGGCCTACTTTTCAATGGGCAATTTCGCAAATGAAGTGACAATCTCTGGGAAAAATAATGCAAATAACCGAGCCAGTAGATTGGCTGTTCGAATTCATTCTTATGGAGAAGGTAAGAAATTACTCTTATCGAACGACGTGACCGGAAGAGAAGCTGCAGAAATCATGAGAAGAGATTTTGTTGCAAATGTGTCGCATGAGATTCGTACACCATTGACCGTACTCAGCGGTTTTGTTGAAACACTGCAGACTTTAGATTTGGAGGATGCAGAACGAATAAAGTATTTAACATTGATGGAGCAGCAAACGCAAAGAATGCAATCACTCGTGAATGACTTGTTGATGCTCTCCAGACTTGAGGGTAGCCCCGCGCCACTTTCTGACACTTGGATAAGTGCTGATGCACTAGTTAATATTTGTGAACTAGAAGCGAAATCATTGAATACTGAATTAGCGAATAAAAATTTAAAGACTAATGATGCTGAGAATTTGGCCTTCGACATACAACCAAATCTAGAGTTAGCAGGTTCCCAAAATGAATTGCTGAGCGCCATGTGTAATTTGGTGAACAACGCAGTGCGTTACACACCATCTGCAGGTCGAATCAGTGTTAGCCTGAAAGCGCTTGATAAAGGTGGCGCTGTGTTTGCAGTAGTTGATACTGGTTCGGGTATATCGCCTGAGCATTTACCACGTTTGACTGAGCGCTTTTACCGCGTTGATACAAGTCGCTCACGCGAATCTGGTGGGACGGGGTTGGGTCTTGCTATTGTTAAACACGTTGTTCAACGCCACGGTGGTGAGCTGAAAATCTCAAGTACGCTTGGTAAAGGCTCAACATTTGGATTCACATTGCCTGATTACAGGGTGCGATTCAAAAAAATAATTGCAAGCTCGGTGTAAGAACATAAATTTGGCATCTGGTGCAATTAATGGCACAATATGCGCTGTTACCAAGGCCCTTCCTGCCACAGTCGCATCCGCTAACCGGTTAAGCCGTGTCGCGGAAGGTTATCAAAACTAAACTAAGTTTCCTAAAGGGAAACGGAGGTCAGCGAAAAAATGAGTCAATCACCTACGGCGCAGTCAAACGGCTCCGTCTATCAAGCCTATGCGGGCAACACCTTTCTGTTCGGCGGCAATGCGCCCTATGTCGAAGAGATGTATGAAAATTATTTAGCAAATCCTGGCAGTGTGCCGGACAGCTGGCGTGATTATTTCGATGCTTTGCAGTATGTACCCGCCGTAGACGGCAGCAATACCAAAGACGTGCCGCACTTACCAGTTATCAATGCATTTGCTGATCGCGCCAAGCAAGGTGGCACCAAAGTTGTCATGGGTAGTGCAGATGCCGAAATGGGGCGAAAACGCACCTCGGTACAGCAGTTGATTGCTGCATATCGCAATGTGGGCGCACGCTGGGCTGATTTGGATCCCTTAAAACGCACGGAGCGTGACAAGATTCCAGAGTTGGAACCAGCTTTTTATGGTTTTAGTGATGCCGACCAAGAAACGGTGTTTGACACCAGCAACACCTTCTTCGGTAAAAACAGCATGAGCTTGCGTGAGCTGATGAATGCTTTGCGCGAGACGTATTGCAGCAGCATCGGTGCAGAGTACATGTACATCACCGATCAAGCTAAAAAACGCTGGTGGCAGCAGAAGCTGGAAAGTGTACGCAGCAAGCCAAGTTTGGCGGCTGACAAAAAACTGCACATTTTGGACAGATTGACAGCGGCTGAGGGCTTAGAGCGCTTTTTGCACACCAAATACGTTGGTCAAAAACGCTTCTCATTAGAAGGCGGTGAGAGTTTCATCGTCTGTATGGACGAGCTCATTCAGCGTGGCGGCAGCATGGGATTGCAAGAAATTGTGATCGGTATGGCGCATCGCGGCCGTTTAAATGTGTTGGTTAACTCCTTGGGTAAAGTGCCGGCAGACTTGTTTGCTGAGTTTGACCACACTGCACCCGAAGATTTGCCAAGTGGTGACGTGAAATACCACCAAGGTTTTAGCTCGGATGTCACCACGCCTGGTGGCCCAGTGCATTTGACCTTGGCTTTCAATCCATCGCACTTGGAGATCGTTAACCCAGTGGTTGAAGGCTCAGTTCGCGCGCGCATGGACAGACGTGCTGACCCACAAGGCAAACAAGTATTGCCTGTGTTGGTGCATGGTGATGCTGCTTTTGCAGGCCAAGGCGTGGTGATGGAAACCTTGGCATTGGCTGAAACCCGTGGTTACTTCACAGGTGGTACGGTGCACATTGTCATCAACAACCAAATTGGTTTTACCACCAGCGACCCGCGCGACAGCCGCTCAACGCTGTACTGCTCAGACGTCGTGAAAATGATTGAAGCGCCAGTGTTGCACGTCAATGGTGACGACCCAGAAGCCGTGGTGTTGGCAACGCAGTGGGCCCTGGAATACCGCATGGAATTCCAAAAAGATGTGGTGGTTGACATTATTTGCTTCCGCAAACTTGGTCATAACGAGCAAGATACGCCTGCGCTGACCCAGCCACTGATGTACAAGAAAATTGTTGCACATCCAGGCACGCGCAAACTGTATGCCGACAAGTTGACCACCCAAGGTATGGGCGCAACTTTGGGTGACGACATGGTGAAATCCATGCGCGCCGCTTTGGATGCAGGTAAAAACACGTTCAACCCTGTTATAACCAACTTCAAAAACAAGTTTGCTGTTGATTGGTTGCCGTATTTGAGCAAAAAGTGGACAGATGCTGGAGACACATCTATCCCTATGGCTGAGTGGAAACGCTTGGCTGAGAAAATCACGACAATTCCCGACAGTGTTGCACCTCACCAGTTGGTGAAAAAAGTCTATGCAGACCGTGCCGCTATGGGTCGTGGTGATATTCCAGTGGATTGGGGCATGGGCGAGCACATGGCATTTGCCTCGTTGGTGGCTAGTGGCTACCCTGTACGGTTGTCAGGCGAAGACTGCGGACGTGGCACATTCACCCACCGTCACGCTGTTATTCACGACCAAAACCGTGAAAAGTTTGATGAAGGCACCTATACACCATTGCAAAACGTGTCTCCCACACAAGCACCGTTTGTCGTGATTGATTCGATTTTGTCTGAAGAAGCCGTGCTGGCTTTTGAATACGGCTATGCATCCAACGATCCAAATACATTCGTGATTTGGGAAGCACAGTTTGGCGATTTTGCCAACGGCGCACAGGTTGTGATTGACCAGTTTATCGCCAGTGGTGAAGTGAAGTGGGGCCGTGTCAACGGCATCACTTTGATGCTGCCGCATGGTTATGAAGGTCAAGGCCCAGAGCACAGCTCAGCACGTTTAGAGCGCTTCATGCAGTTGAGTGCTGACACAAACATGCAAGTGGTGCAGCCTACAACGGCAAGCCAGATTTTCCACATCTTACGTCGCCAGATGGTGCGTAATTTGCGCAAGCCGTTGATTATCATGACGCCTAAGTCGCTCTTGCGTGCTAAGGATGCGGCTTCGCCGCTGTCTGAGTTCACCAAAGGCATATTCCAAACGGTCATTCCTGAGAACAAAGAGCTCAAGGCAGACAAGGTTAAGCGCGTTATTGCTTGTTCAGGCAAGATTTATTACGACTTGGTCAAGCGCCGTGAAGAAAGCGGTCATGACGACACTGCCATCATCCGTGTTGAGCAGCTGTACCCGTTCCCTCACAAAGCTTTTGCAACTGAGCTGAAAAAATACAGCAATGCAACGGAAGTGGTGTGGTGTCAAGATGAGCCACAAAACCAGGGCGCTTGGTTCTTCGTGCAGCACTACATCCATGAAAACATGACGGATGGGCAAAAGCTGGGGTATGCAGGCCGTGCCGCATCTGCTTCACCTGCAGTGGGCTATTCACACCTGCACCAAGAGCAGCTAAAAGCGCTCTTAGATGCAGCGTTTGGCAAGCTAAAAGGCTTTGTCCTTACAAAATAAATACTTATAAATCAAAGACATATTGAAAGAATATCATGGCTATCATTGAAGTAAAAGTCCCTCAGTTATCAGAATCCGTGGCGGAAGCCACCATGTTGACTTGGAAGAAAAAAGCGGGTGAATACGTCGCAGTTGACGAAATTTTGATTGAAATCGAGACGGATAAAGTCGTTTTGGAAGTACCTGCACCCAGCGCTGGTGTGTTGTCAGAAATCGTTGTGGGTGACGGAGCAACCGTTGCCGCAGAGCAATTGATTGCGCGCATCGACACCGAAGGCAAAGCAGGCGCCACCGCTAGTGCTGCACCAGTAGCGGCCGCAGCTGTATCCGTTGCTGTGTCAGCACCTGCTGCAGCCACCGGCGGCTCAATGGCTGGCGTTGCCATGCCAGCTGCGGCTAAGTTGATGGCTGACAACCAGTTGGCCAGCGGTTCAGTTGCCGGCTCTGGTAAAGATGGCCGCGTCACCAAGGGTGATGTTTTGGGCGCTATCTCTTCTGGTTTTGCAACTACTAATGCCATTAATAGTATAGCGGTAAAGTCTTTAAATACGCCAACTACAGCCAAATTATTGCCTCAGGTGGCGGTAAATCAACCAAGCTTGGGTGATCGCCCAGAACAACGCGTACCTATGAGTCGTTTGCGCGCTCGTGTGGCTGAGCGTTTGTTGCAATCGCAATCTACCAACGCCATTTTGACCACGTTTAACGAGATCAACATGGCGCCCGTGTTGGACATGCGTAAGCGCATGCAAGAGAAGTTTGAGAAAGAGCACGGCGTCAAGCTCGGCTTTATGAGTTTCTTCGTCAAAGCCGCTGTTCACGCTTTGAAGAAATTCCCAGTGTTGAACGCCAGCGTTGATGGTACTGACATTGTTTACCACGGTTACTTTGACATTGGTATCGCCGTGGGTTCACCACGCGGTTTGGTCGTACCCATTTTGCGCAATGCAGACCAAATGAGCTTTGCCGATATCGAGAAGAAAATCGCGGAATTTGGCGTCAAAGCACGTGATGGCAAGCTGGGCATGGACGACATGACTGGCGGCACTTTCTCCATCAGCAATGGCGGCACCTTCGGCTCGATGTTGTCAACACCCATCATCAACCCGCCACAAAGCGCCATCTTGGGCATCCATGCCACCAAGGACCGCGCCGTGGTTGAAAACGGCCAGGTCGTCGTTCGCCCCATGAACTATTTCGCCATGAGCTACGACCACCGCATCATAGACGGTCGCGAAGCCGTGCTTGGCTTGGTTGCTATCAAAGATGCGATGGAAGACCCAGCGCGTTTGTTGTTTGACATCTAAATTTCAAGGGATTAAAAATGTCTAAACAATTTGATGTCGTCGTTATCGGCGGCGGCCCTGGTGGTTATATTGCGGCTATTCGGGCTGCGCAGTTGGGTTTTAACGTGGCTTGTATTGACGCGTGGAAAAACGCCAAGGGTGGGCCGGCTTTGGGTGGCACTTGCACCAATGTGGGCTGTATTCCTTCCAAGGCTTTGCTGCAATCGTCCGAGCATTTCGACCATGCCAGCCACCACTTTGCCGAGCATGGCATTGAGGTCAAAGGCCTGAGCCTTGATCTTGCCAAGATGGTGGCACGCAAAGACACCGTTGTGAAGCAAAACAACGATGGCATTGTGTACTTGTTCAAAAAGAACAAGGTCACCTTTTTACATGGCCGTGGTTCATTTGTGGCCGCTAAAGATGGTGGTTATGAGATCAAAGCTGGCGAAGAGCTGATTCAAGGCAAGCACATCATCGTGGCTACTGGCTCAAACGCGCGTGCTTTGCCTGGCACACCGTTTGACGAAGATAACATCTTGTCTAACGATGGTGCTTTGCGCATGGGGGCCGTGCCTAAGAAATTGGGCTTGATTGGCTCTGGCGTCATTGGCTTAGAAATGGGCTCGGTTTGGCGTCGTTTAGGCGCTGAGGTGACGATTTTGGAAGGTCTGCCGACTTTCCTCGGAGCAGTGGATGAGCAAATCGCCAAAGAAGCGCACAAAGCGTTTGTGAAGCAAGGTTTGAAGATTGAGCTAGGCGTTAAAGTCGGTGAGATTAAAAACGGCAAAAAAGCTGTTTCAATCGCCTATACCAATGCCAAAGGCGATACACAAACGCTTGATGTTGACAAGCTGATTATTTCTATTGGCCGAGTTGCGAATACGATTGGCTTGGGTGCTGAAACTATTGGTTTGGCATTGGACGAGCGCGGTGCGATTGTGGTGGATGGCGATTGTAAAACCAACTTGCCACACGTCTGGGCAGTGGGCGACGTGGTGCGTGGCCCTATGCTGGCGCACAAAGCCGAAGAAGAAGGCGTGGCCGTGGCTGAGCGCATTGCTGGTCAGCATGGGCACGTCAACTTCAACACCATTCCTTGGGTGATTTATACCGACCCTGAAATTGCTTGGGTCGGACAAACTGAGCAACAGCTCAAAGCGGCTGGTCGTGCGTACAAGGCGGGTACATTCCCTTTCATGGCCAATGGTCGTGCGCGGGCTTTGGGTGACACCACTGGCATGGTGAAAATGCTGGCAGATGCAACGACTGACGAAATCTTGGGTGTGCATATTGTTGGCCCCATGGCCAGCGAGTTGATTGCTGAATGCGTCGTTGCAATGGAGTTCAGAGCGAGCGCGGAAGACATTGCCCGTATTTGTCATGCGCATCCGTCATTGTCTGAGGCAACAAAAGAAGCTGCTTTGGCTGTAGACAAGCGTACGCTGAATTTCTAAAGCTAACATAACACAGTCGCCAAGGCTATGTCAGTACTAGCGGCATACGAAGCTGAATTAGCAACGCGGGGGTATAAAAGCGACCCTGCGCAGCTTCGCGCTGTGGCTGCGCTTGAACGTTGCGCGCTTGAATGGAGCGAATACAAGCAAAAACGTTCGAATGCGATAAAAAAGTTGCTAAGCCATCCGCCAATCCCACGAGGTGTGTATCTTTACGGTGGCGTAGGTCGCGGCAAGAGTTTCTTGATGGATTGTTTTTACAATGCCGTCCCCTTGAAGCGTAAAACGCGTTTGCATTTTCATGAGTTCATGCGTGAAGTGCATCGTGAGCTGCGTGAGTTACAAGGCATCGTTAACCCGTTGGACGAGCTGGCGACACGCATGGCCAAGCGGTTTAAATTAATTTGTTTTGATGAATTTCACGTTTCTGAAATTACGGATGCTTTGATTTTGCACCGCCTTTTGGCTGCATTGTTCGAGCAAGGCGTTGGTTTTATGACAACTTCCAATTTCAAACCCGATGATTTGTACCCAAGCGGTATGCATAGAGATCGAATTTTGCCGGCGATTGCCTTGCTGAATGCGAATTTAGAAGTTATCAATGTTGACAACGGAACCGATTACCGTAGTCGCACGCTTGAGCAAATCAAGATGTACCACCATCCTTGGGGGACTGTCGCTGACGCAGAGATGAGCGAAGCATTCGCTAAATTGGCGGAATCAGTAGATGAAGACGCTGTTCTGCACATTGAAGCCAGAGAGATACATGCCAAACGCAAGGCTGGGGGCGTGGTGTGGTTTGACTTCAAAACGCTGTGCGGTGGGCCAAGGTCGCAGAATGATTACCTTGAAATTGCAACCCAATTTCATACAGTTTTGCTAAGCAATGTGCCTGCTATGCCACCGCGATTGTCCAGCGAAGCAAGACGTTTTACCTGGTTGGTAGATGTGTTGTATGACAGACGCGTTAAACTGATCATGTCGGCTGAGGTAGCACCTGAAGCGTTGTATACGGAGGGGCCGCTGGCGCATGAGTTTCCACGCACGGTGTCGCGTATCAACGAAATGCAATCAGTTGCGTATTTGAATTTAGAACGACGGACGGTAGATACTGATTTAATATGAGGCGTATTTATTTCGCTATTATTTTTGCATCTCTTCAGGCAATAAATACGCCGGCTATGGCTCAAAATGACGTTTCAAATGCTGATTCCAGATTGACTTCAGAACTGGCTGAGCTGAAGCAAGAAAAATTATCCATAGAGTCCAAATTCAAAACGCTAAAAGTGGTTTGTTACAAAAAATTTGCAGTCAACAATTGTCTGCAAGATGTTAAAACTGAAAAATTGCGTGCTTTGGGTGACATAAAACGCCGCGAGCTTGCGATCAATGATGCAAAACGTCAGCTTAAAGCTGATGAAATTAACAAAAAATCAAAGAAATTGGTTGAAAAAGTGGATGTGCCAGCCTCAGTTTCTGATGCTGCAAAATCTGCAAAATCTGAAAAGCCAAGTCGTACTGACAATAAACGTGCAGAACCAGTTCCAAAAGATCAAAGCAAGCTAAGTGAACAGCGCGCATTAGCGGCACAGCAGCGCGTTTTAGAATCAAACAAAAAACAAGCTGCATCGCAAGAAAAAGCGAAGTTGCGGGCTAAGAAGCTAACTGAAGCGGAAGAGAAGACTGCAAAATTCAATAAAAAAATACTTGAAGCAGAAGCGCACAAAAATGCTGTTGAGAAAGCCAAGGCTGAAAAAACAAAACCAAAGTCCGCACCGCTTCCAATACCCTCAGCCGAGCAACTGAAACCCTAAATCAGTTGTATTTAGCGATGGCAATTGATAAATTGTCGCCACGTCGTTTGCTTCGGGTTCGCGCGGTTGTGATGATAAGTTCTGTCGCTTCTCTGGGGTTGCAGTTTTCTAAGATAGAGCCCATTTCGGTATCTTTAAAGTAAGGCCAAACGCCATCGCTGCAAGCCATGATGACATCACCACTGCGCAGTTGCGAGATACTTTGGTGCACAATCTTGGGTAGGGCTTTGCTCCCCAAACATTGGGTCAGTATGTTGGCTTGTGGATGGTTAATCGCCTGATCTGGCGTAATTTCTTGCTTATCTACCAGAGACTGAACGTATGAATGGTCGCTGGTTCTTTTTACCAAGCGTGCATCCCGAAAATGATAGACCCTTGTGTCGCCTACGTGTGCCCAGTGGCATGCGCCTTCCGACGTTATTAAAAATGAAGCATAAGTCGTGTGCGGTTGGTCTGTAGAAGCGATCGCCGTTAGACCAATAACAAGGTGTGCTTCTAGGGCAATTCGTTCAAGCAACTCTGGTGCATGGTCTATTTTAGAATCGAAGGATTTGAACAGCTGATCTGCAGTGAGCATCACTTGATCCGCAGCTTTGCGTCCACCAGTGTGTCCACCCATACCGTCTGAGACGATGGCAAGTAGGCAGTTTGGTTCACGCATATTGCGGAATAAACAAACCCGGTCTTGTTGGCTCTCCCTGTCGCCCTGATGTGTGCCAGATGATGCACTGAATGAGATAGCTTTGGTCATATACTGGCAGAGGCAGAACGGGAAATGTCGGAGTGAAGTATTACAGATGGAATACGAACCATTATCCGGTTTGTTTTTGGCGAATAACTGCCTGACACACTATTTTTGACTACAAATTGATACAGCATTTAGAAGATTTTTTACAGATGAACTTTGAGTCGCGCGTTGAAGAAGTGTTTTCCACACAGGGTTTGATTGCTCAAAGTGATCCGTATTTCAAACCTAGAGCTGGTCAAACGCAGATGGCAATAGCCGTTGCCCAATCCATTGAACAAGGCGATGTTTTAGTGGTTGAAGCCGGAACGGGCGTTGGTAAAACCTATGCCTATTTGGTGCCTGCATTGCTCAGTGGAGAGCGCGTGGTGTTGTCGACTGCTACGAAAGCATTGCAAGATCAACTCTTCGGCAGAGACTTGCCGAATATAGCAAAAATCTTGAACTTACCGGTACGCATGGCTTTGTTGAAGGGGCGGTCAAGTTATTTATGTTTGTACCGGATGGAATTAGCGCGCAGTGACACCCAGCTGTCGGATCGAGGTGCGCATGCAACCTTGGCAAAGGTTGAAAAGTGGTCGCAAGTGACACGCAATGGTGATTTGGCAGAGCTGGCTGGCTTGGACGAAAAGTCGCCGGTTATTCCACTGATTACATCTACCAGAGACAACTGCATCGGTGCACAGTGCCCTAAGTTTAAACCCTGTCACGTCAATTTAGCCCGCAAAGAAGCGATGGCAGCGGACGTCGTGGTGATTAATCATCATTTGTTTTTCGCTGATTTGGCAGTTAAAGACTCTGGCATGGCTGAGCTTTTGCCCACCGCAAGCGTTGTTATTTTTGACGAAGCGCATCAACTCAACGAAACAGGCGTGCAGTTTTTGGGTGCTCAGCTTTCGACGGGGCAACTGCTTGACTTGGTGCGTGATACTTTGGCTGCTGGCTTGCAGCTGGCGCGTGGTTTGCAGGATTGGAGTGGTTTAGCTTCAGGCTTAGAGCGGGCCGCACGTGAGTTGAGATTGGCTGCCGGTAAGCAATCGCAAGGAACCAAGTTGCGTTGGACAGCGCTGGAACCGGAAGGCATTGATCAAGATGCGTGGCTGTCCGCTATCAACCTAGTTTGCCAAGCCTGTGAGCACTTACGACTTGCTTTGTTAATGGTTTCAGAACTTGCGCCAGATTTTGAACGCTTGTGCACACGTACCCAAGAACTCATGCAACGCGCTGAAAAATTCTTGCAGGCATGCCCGCCAGATGCTGTTAGATGGGTTGAGGTCGGGCAGCAGCTGCGCTTGGTTGAATCTCCGTTAGATATTGCAGAATCCGTAAAAAAGAAGATGCTTAAAAACGGTGCTGAAGATGCACCGCAAGCACATAAATCTTGGATATTTACGTCTGCAACTTTGGGGCACGAGGCGCAATTGAAATGGTTTACAGTACCATGCGGACTTGAGCAAGCGCAAGTGCTGCGGGTAGCGAGCCCTTTTGATTATGCGAGCCAAGCTTCTATCTATGTGCCGCAATACCTGCCGAAGCCAAGTGATCCCATGCACAGCGCAGAAGTGGCAAGTTTAGTCGGCCAGGCCGCTGATGTCCTCGGTGGTCGCACATTGGTTTTGACGACAACACTGCGAGCTTTGCGGGCGATAGGTGCGGCTTTAGAGGAACAATTTAAAGACAGATTAGATATCGAGATATTGATCCAGGGCAATTTACCGAAACGTGAGTTGCTTTCGCGTTTTAGAGAGGGTGCATCCCAAGGACGAAGCGCATGTGTGTTGGTGGCTTCAGCGTCTTTTTGGGAAGGTATTGATATTCCTGGCGAGGAGTTGGCATTGGTCGTGATTGATAAATTGCCATTTCCACCGCCAGACGATCCTTTGATTGAGGCACGCTCAAAACGACTAGATCAGAACGGTAAAAATTCGTTTATCGACTACTTTGTGCCAGAAGCCACAGTTTCCTTAAAGCAAGGGGCTGGCAGGTTGATTCGCAGAGAAACAGATATGGGGATGCTGGTGGTTTGCGATACTAGGCTCACGAAAATGGGATATGGTCGAAAAATACTTTCAGCGTTGCCTCCCATGCGCCAAATTCAAAATCATGACGATTTCGTCGAAGCACTGTCAACTTTAGTTAAAAACTAAAGTTAAGCTGTAGATTGTTACCAAATTTTCCACCAGCTGCGTGCAACAGACTTGTTCCCTGACAACAGAAATTCACTTTTTGGGAATGAAGTTTCCAAGATTCGCTTGGCATCATCACGAAGCTGCACAATATCTAAAGCTTCGTACGATTTGTAGATGATGAACATGGCTTCCTCGAGTGCTGGAACATCACGGTAATCTGTGATGGCGAGTTGTGCACGGTTGATGGCCGCGACGTAGGCACCACGAGAAAAATAGTATTTGGCAACATGTACTTCATACAAGGCCAACGAATTCACAATATAGGTCATACGCTGCTTAGCGTCTGACGAATATTTGGATTCTGGAAATTGGGCAACCAGTTCTTTGTAGGCATCAAAAGATTCTTTTGCTGCTTTTTGGTCGCGTTCAGACAAATCTTGCTTGGTATACGAGCCAAAAAATCCTAAATTGTCAGAGAAATTGACTGTGCCTTTGAGGTACAAGGCGTAATCGAGTGCTGGACTTGACGGGTGTAATTTTAAAAACCGTTCAATCGTGGCAATCGATTGTGCTTGATCACCATTTTTAAATTGGGCATAGGCTTTATCAAGCTGCGCTTGCTGGGCTAAAGGTGTTCCCGCTGCGCGACCTTCAAGTTTTTCATACAAAGGAATTGCTTTGTCATAAGCGCCATCATTCGCCTCAGACTTGGCTTCTGAATAGATTTTATTCGGGCTCCAGTTGGCAGTCTTATCCTCAGTCACAGTAGCGCAGGCAAGCAAACCCGAGCAAACGAACACGGATAGAAAAGCCTTGCTTATGGATTGATTTTTCATTGTGTTTTTGATCTCATAAAATTGAGCTGATAATTTGACATAAAACATCTGAGGCAGCCTTCTTGAAACTTAGCAAATCTATTATATCGACCGAAAGTTCAACCGAGCATTTGAAAAGTGAGGCGGACACAGATTTTGCGCTGGATTTGGATACGAATGAGACGCGTGAGTTTGTTTGCAATGAAGCACAACACGGGCTCAGGGTGGACAATGCGCTGGTCCAACTGGTCAGTGAGTTTTCAAGAAGCTACTTAAAACAGTTGATCGAGCAAGGTTCCGCACGGCTCAATGGCCAACGGGTTGTCAAGGTGGCTAGCAAAGTCAAAGTTGGTGACTTACTCACCATAGATTTGCAGGCAACCCCACAAAGTCAGGCATTTAAACCTGAAAAGGTTGATTTTGAGGTGATTTTTGAAGATGAGCACCTCCTGGTAATCAACAAGCCTGTTGGACTTGTGGTGCATCCCGCTCCTGGAAATTGGAGCGGGACTTTGTTGAACGGCCTGTTGGAACGCGACCCAAAGGCAGTTCTTTTACCCAGAGCCGGTATCGTTCACCGCCTTGACAAGGACACCAGTGGTTTGATGGTTGTGGCACGGACGCGGCAGGTGATGGATGCTTTGGTCGAGAAAATTGCTGCGAGAGAGGTCAATCGTCTCTACTTGGCTTTGGGCAACTGTGCTTGGACGGGTCCAAAGGAGCGGGATGTGACCGAGTCGATTGGTCGTGACCCTAGAAATCGTTTGCGCATGGCTGTTGTGTCATTGGATAAGATGGCTGGAAAAACCGCCAAAACTTCGTTAAAATTGCTACAAAATTGCGAGCAAGGATGCCTTGTTTTATGCCGGCTACACACTGGTAGAACGCATCAAATTCGAGTTCATATGGCGCATATCGGACATCCCCTGGTGGCGGACAGCGTGTATAGTGGTGCGCAGGCTGCAGGGATGCAGCGCCAAGCATTGCACGCGCAACAATTGGCTTTTGAACATCCTGTCACTGGGGAACTGATGCATTTTGTGGCACCTTTGCCTGATGATTTAAAAGAAGCGTTGGTGAACTGGGGTCTAAGTTACAATGGGGTGTGTACAAAATAAGCGTATCACCCACCAAATGCGTGGCGTTTGAATTCTAAATTCGAAACTTTTGAATATTTCTTTGTTGAATTGATAGCCTTTTATAGGCATTAATCAATGAATGCTAGCCATCGCCTGAAGTTTAATTAAGCTTGGGTAATTTATGTTGTGCTGTCGCTGTATTTTCAGCTTTATTCTTGAAATCTAACTACTATGAATACGTCGGAGGCGAAGCGTATCCTTGAAACGGCCCTCATTTGCGCACAACAACCCTTGTTGATGCGGGATATGAGGGTACTTTTTGAGGAGGAAATTGGGGTAGACACTTTGAAGTCAATATTGCTGGAATTGCAACAAGATTGGTCTTTCAAGGGCGTGGAATTAGTTGGTGTTGCAACGGGTTGGCGATTTCAAAGTCGTCCTGAAATGCGCGAATATTTAGATAGGCTCACGCCTGAGAAGCCGCCTAAATACACGCGTGCTGTCTTGGAGACTTTGGCCATCATTGCCTACAGGCAGCCAGCCACGCGTGGTGATATGGAAGATATTCGTGGTGTAACCATCAATAGCCTGATATTGAAGCAATTAGAAGATCGCGGCTGGGTTGAGGTGATTGGGCATCGTGACAGTGTGGGGCGTCCAGCATTGTTTGCGACGACCAAGCAGTTTTTAGATGATTTAGGCATTGAGTCACTTGCTCAATTGCCTGAATTAGGGCCGTTGCAAGATCAAGTTTTAGAGCAGCTCGAGCGCTTTGACGACGTAAAACCGTCGTATGAAACGCAAGCCGAGTTACCCATTAACGATCTCGTTGAAAACCAAACAATACAAGTAATTTTAGAGAACTGAATATGAATCCGGAAATACCTAACAATCCAATTGTGTCTCATGAGATTGGTGAAATTGCTGCAGTCGAGCCATCGCCTACCGACGCTGCACAGAGAAATGAAAAAAGCGCTACCGCGACTAAGTCTGCAGACATTATTGATTTTGAAGATGTTACTTCGGGTCGTTTCGATGACGAAGACGCTGATGTATCCATCGTACCTGCACGCAGGGTGCTGCTGCCACAACCTGAGCAGCCAAAACTCCACAAAGTTTTAGCGCAAGCTGGCATGGGCTCGCGTTTGGAGATGGAGCAGCTCATCATGGAAGGGCGCATTTCTGTCAATAACGAACCTGCGCACATTGGCCAGCGTATCCAATACAGCGACCATGTCAAAGTCAATGGCAAGCCGATTCGTTTCAGGATTGAAGCACCGCCTACACGTGTTATTGCCTACCACAAGCCAGCCGGTGAAGTTGTTACCCACGATGACCCACAAAATAGACCGACTGTATTTCGCAAATTACCAAAGTTATACCAAGGCAAGTGGCAATCAGTTGGCCGTTTGGATTTGAATACGGAAGGCTTGTTGCTGTTCAGTAGCTCAGGCGATTTGGCCAATAACTTGATGCATCCAAGATTTGGACTGGAGCGTGAATATGCGGTACGCGTTTTAGGCAAACTGAATAAAGAAGAAAAGCAAAAATTGCTAGATGGTGTTCAACTTGACGACGGTTTGGCGCAATTTGGCTCCATTGAAGATGGCGGCGGTGAGGGCGCGAATTGTTGGTACCGTGTCACCATTTCTGAAGGCCGTAATCGTGAAGTTAGACGCATGTTCGAGTCCGTAGGGCATGCGGTTAGTCGGCTGATCCGGATCCGCTACGGTGCTATGATGCTGCCTCGCGGGTTAAAACGGGGCGCTTGGATGGAGTTGGGTGAAACCGATATTCGCGCTTTGATGAATGCCGTAAGTGCATCTTCATCGCCACGGCAGAACGTTGATCAAGCAGATGAGAATGCTGGAAATAATAACAGTGGTAGCCGTCCACCCCGCTCAAATAGTCGTGGCAATGATAGCCGTGGGACTGATAGCCGCGGCAATGGTGGCCGTGGACAGCCGCAATCTAGACGAAATTCAACAAATCAAGGAAGCAAGTTTCCACCAGGGCAGTCGCGTGATTTGGGGCAAAAACAACGGCCACAGCGTACAACTGGGTCGAACAATGTACCCAATAACTCGCAGCCTGATCCTTTGAAAACCTCTTTGGGCTACATAGGCGCTGACAGTTTGAATCAGCAAAGGCAGCAACGCCGCAGTGGTTCAGGCTCTGGATCCGGTGGTTCTGGTGCTAGGCGTCCATCGCGCGGAAGATAAAAGGAAAGAACAATACCAAGCTAAAATAGAAGACTTGGCAAAATTCGTTGAAATCACAAGTCCAAGGTAATAAGGAAATATTAGAAATGTCTATCGAACGCACTCTCTCCATTATCAAACCGGATGCCGTTGCTAAAAACGTCATCGGTCAGATCTATGCCCGTTTTGAAGCAGCTGGTCTCAAAGTTGTCGCTGCAAGAATGGCGCATCTGTCACGTGGCGAAGCGGAAGCTTTTTACGCAGTGCACAAAGAGCGTCCTTTCTTCAAGGATTTGGTCAGTTTCATGATCTCAGGTCCTGTGATGATTCAGGCTCTTGAAGGCGAAGGCGCGGTTTTGAAGAATCGTGACTTGATGGGCGCTACAGACCCTAAGAAAGCGGCTCCAGGTACGATTCGTGCTGATTTTGCTGACAGCATTGATGCCAACGCTGTGCATGGTTCCGACGCTGCAGAAACTGCTGCTGTTGAAATCGGCTTCTTTTTCCCTGGCATGAACATTTACAGCCGTTAATTTCTCGACTGCGACGATGTTATGACGGTCAACCTTCTCGACTTTGATCTGAAAGGCTTGACCGTTTTTTTCGCCAATTTGGGCGAAAAAAGCTTTCGCGCAACGCAACTTTTTCGATGGATTCATCAAAAAGGCGCAACTGACTTTGAGCAGATGACTGATTTGGCAAAGCCATTACGGTCAAAACTTGCACAAACAGCGCATTTACAAAGTCTCAAAATTATCAGTCAGCAAGAGTCAACAGATGGCACAATCAAGTGGCTGTTTGATGTCGGGGCTGGCGACGCTGTTGAGGCGGTTTTCATTCCGGAAGAAAACAGAGGCACATTGTGCATTTCATCGCAAGCGGGGTGTGCCGTAGGTTGTCGTTTTTGCTCTACGGGCCATCAAGGCTTTAGCCGCAATCTGACCGCAGGCGAAATCATCGCCCAGTTGTGGTTTGCAGAACATTTTTTGCGTAAGCATTTGTCCTCCAAAGAGCGCGTCATCTCTAATGTTGTGATGATGGGTATGGGAGAGCCACTGCAAAATTATTCGGCTCTGTTGCCTGCATTGCGCACTATGTTGGACGATCATGGTTATGGTTTATCAAGAAGAAGAGTGACCGTTTCGACTTCGGGCGTGGTGCCTATGATCGATCGATTAGGCGCGGATTGTCCGGTTGCGCTTGCTGTATCACTACATGCACCTAACGATGCTTTGCGTAGCAATCTGGTGCCGTTGAATCAAAAATACACCATAGAGGAATTGATGAGTGCATGCCGTCGCTACTTGGAGTATGCGCCGCGCGATTTCATCACCTTCGAATATTGCATGTTAGACGGGGTCAACGATCAAGTTGAGCACGCAGAGCAACTCGTCGAATTGATGAAGCAGCAATCAATTTTGGGCTTAAGTTGTAAATTTAATTTGATACCCTTTAATCCATTTCCAGAGTCTGGTTTGTTGTGCTCATCGAAAGCGCAAGTGGCCGTGTTTGCCAAAATATTGATAAATGCTGGCCTAGTCACAACCATTCGAAAAACTCGCGGTGACGATATCGATGCTGCTTGTGGGCAACTGGCCGGTGAAGTCATGGATAGAACCCGTGTTGGCGCAAGAATAGAAAAGCAGCGCACAATTAAAATCACCCCTGTGCAAGATATTCGCAGGGACAGGGTTGATGTTCCTGCGTCTATTCAGCACTGACGGCTTTTATCCTATGTTTGCCCTATGATCAATGCGATGAATACACTCAAATTTTTCAAATATCTATGCCAAATAGACCGCCATTGTCTGCGGGTATTGAGTTGCGTATTGATATTGAATGTTGCTGTGGGATGTGCGAATCCAAACGGCAATGCGAGTACTGGAGTTGATCTGACTACTGCTTCCGACGAAACGGACGGTCAAAAACGCGCCAAAATTAGACTCGAGCTTGCCGTTGGATATTTGGACCAAGGCCAAACAAATATTGCTTTGGATGAAGTGAAGCTAGCTATTGCCGCAGACCCAAGATCCGCCGATGCCTTCAACCTGCGTGGATTGATTTATATGCGTTTGAATGATTTTGGTTTGGCACGTGACAGCTTTAACCGTGGCATAGCGCTTAATCCTAGGGATGGCAATATTGTGCATAACTTGGGGTGGCTGGCTTGTCAGGAGTCTCGTTATGCAGAGGCTGCATTGAATTTTGATAAAGCATTAGCCAGTCCCAGCTACGCAGGGCAGGCAAAAACCTTTTTGGCGAAAGGCGTCTGCTTGTTACGTTTCGGTGATGCACGCCAAGCTGAGAATAATTTTTTACACGCTTTCGAGCTTGATGCTAGTAACCCGATAGCTGCTTTTAATTTGGCCAATTTGCTCTATAAACGGAATGATTTAGTTCGTTCTCAGTTTTATATTCGTCGCCTCAATAGTAATGACTACGCCAATGCCGAGTCCTTATGGCTTGCAACTAAAATCGAAAAAAAGTTAGGCAACACGCAAGGCGTGCTTCAGTTAACCGATCGTCTACGGAAACAATTCCCGACCTCTCGTGAGTTCGGACTGTTTGAACGGGGCGCGTTTGATGAGTGAAAATTTAGTCATGCAAGATACAGCAATAAATCAGGAAAATACTATTGAGAGTTGGTCTATTTCAGCAGGGCAAATGTTAAAGCAAGCGCGCCTAGATGCCGGGCTTCACATCGCGGCATTGGCCGTTTCCCTGCGGGTACCGGTAAAACGAATTGAAGCTCTGGAAAACGGACAAATTGATTTGTTACCTGACTTGGTTTTTGTGCGAGCATTGACTTCCAGCATTTGTCAAACTTTGAAAATTGATGCTTTGCCCATTCTGCAAAAATTGCCAAAGGCTGCATTGCCTCGTTTGAATGGTGAAGATGTAGCCATCAATACGCCTATTGGTGTGACAGGCGATGGCAAACGCGCTCTGTTATCAAATATAGTCACTTCACCATGGCTCATGGGTGTTTTGCTTCTGTGCGTAGGGGCTGCTGGGATTTATTTGTTGCCAAAAACATCTTCGCTTGCTATTTCTGACTCGGTTGCTTCGGCAAAAATCTTACCTGAGTTAGGCATCAGTCAAGCTAAAGAAATGCAGGTCTCAACTGAAAATGCAGCGATTGCTAGTCATAATGTGAACACAGCCAGTACTTCGGTTGCGTTGCCAAATGCCATTGCCCCTTCATCCAGCTCAATGGTTTCTAATACTACTGTTTCTGCTGCTGTTTCACCTGTTGTCGAGGCGCGAAATTCCAACGTGCCAGCTAACCCAACGTTACCACCAGCGGATAGTATTGTTGTTTTTAAGGCAAGTGGCGAAACTTGGGTCGAGGTCAAAAATGCGGCTGGCAGCACCATGTTTAAAAAACTACTCAATGCTGGCGAAACTGTAGGAGCCTCAGGTACCTTGCCACTGACAGTTATCGTTGGGCGTGCAGACGTAATGCAGGTTGAAGTTCGTGGAAAATCTATTGATTTAGCGTTGATTGCAAAAAGCAATGTCGCGCGGTTTGAGGTGAATTGATGGATCCTCGCGTATCAAATTTTGACTCTATTCCTAGTGCGGCACCAGCTGCCAGACATTCTAGACAAGCCAGCGTAGTTTGGGGATCGCGCATTGTGACCGTTGGTGGCAATGCGCCAGTTCGTATTCAGTCCATGACCAATACGGACACGGTTGACGCTATCGCCACAGCCATTCAAATCAAAGAACTTGCGCTGGCTGGATCTGAAATGGTTCGGATCACCGTCAACACGCCAGAGGCGGCGCAACAAGTTCCCTACATTCGTGAACAACTTGACCGCATGGGCATTGATGTGCCGTTGGTAGGTGACTTTCATTACAACGGCCATCGTTTGTTGACTGATTTTCCAGATTGCGCACAGGCGCTGTCTAAGTATCGAATCAACCCAGGTAATGTTGGCAAGGGCGATAAAAAAGACAAACAATTCGGTCAAATGATAAAGGCGGCCATTCGCTGGAACAAAGCCGTCCGGATTGGTGTGAATTGGGGTAGTTTGGACCAAGAACTTTTGGCTAACTTGATGGATGCCAATGGGCAAAGAGTCGAGCCTTGGGATGTCAAGCAAGTGATGTACGAAGCCTTGGCTACATCTGCGATTGATTCAGCAAAACTGGCTGAGAGCATGGGTTTGAGTGGCAATCAAATCATTTTGTCATGCAAGGTCAGTGGCGTGCAAGATTTGATTTCTGTCTACCGTGGCTTATCTAAGCGTTGCGACTATGCACTTCACCTAGGCTTGACAGAAGCAGGCATGGGCACAAAAGGCACGGTTGCATCCGCTACCGCTTTGTCAATCTTGCTTCAAGAAGGCATTGGCGACACGATTCGCGTGTCATTAACGCCCCAGCCCGGAGAGGCGCGTACGCAAGAGGTTTTGATTGCCTCTGAAATACTACAATCGATCGGTTTGCGTAGTTTTGTACCCAGCGTTACCGCTTGCCCTGGCTGCGGACGCACAACGAGTTCAACCTTTCAAGAATTGACCAAACAGATTGATGATTTTTTGCGTGCGCAAATGCCAGTTTGGAAAAACCAATACCCTGGCGTTGAAAAAATGAAAGTGGCCGTGATGGGTTGCATTGTTAACGGCCCGGGTGAGAGCAAGCATGCCGATATTGGCATCAGCTTGCCGGGTACGGGCGAAGCGCCGGCTGCCCCAGTTTATATCGACGGTGAAAAAAGCGTGACTTTGCGTGGCGAAGGTATTGCACAAGAGTTTCAAGTCATCGTGGAAAAATACATTGAAAACCGCTATGGCAAAAAGTGAGAAATTAGTTGCCGTTAAAGGCATGAACGATATTTTGCCACCAGACTCAGCACGCTGGGAGTGGTTTGAAGCGCATGTGCGCGATGTGATGGCGGGTAGTGCTTACCGCAATATTCGTACGCCGATTGTTGAGCCAACCGCCTTGTTTGTACGTGGCACG
>JAYWCQ010000095.1:0-4123 GCA_043780435.1 Polaromonas sp. | reverse complement strand
ATCAGGCGTCACCTCCACCGCCTGGATGGTGACCATGCCCACGCGCGGGTCTTTCAACTCGCGCGCGATCAACTCCGTCAGATCACGCTGGATCTGATCAGCCACTTTAAAGCTGCGGTTCGGCGTTTTTGATTTTCTGGTTGCCATGTCTGTTCAGTCGCTCAATCAACCCAGCTCACGCGCCACTTCGCGGATTTCAAAGAATTCCAGGAAGTCGCCTTCTTGAATGACGTTGTAACCCTTGATATTCAAACCGCAATCGAAGCCTTCACGCACTTCAATCGCATCGTCTTTGAAGCGTTTGAGAGATTCCAGCTCGCCGGTGAAGATGACCACGTTGCTGCGCAACAAACGCAGTTTCGCAGAGCGCTTGACCACGCCCGAGGTAACCATACAACCCGCAATCGCACCCACTTTACTGGCACGGAAGACCTGGCGAATCTCGGCGGTACCGATGACTTCTTCCACCTTGTCAGGTGTCAGCATGCCAGACAATGCGGCTTTCAGATCGTCCACGGCGGCATAAATGATGTCGTAGTAGCGAATGTCCACGCCATTGCCTTCAGCAGTTTTACGGGCACCGGCATCGGCACGGGTATTGAAGCCAATGATGACGGCTTTGGAGGCGATGGCCAGATTGACATCGGACTCGCTCACGCCACCCACACCGCTGTACACGATCTGGATTTTGACCTCGTCGTTGGACAACTTGAGCAGAGACTGCGCCAAAGCTTCTTGTGAACCTTGAACGTCGGCCTTGATGATGATCGGCAGCAGTTTGACTTCGCCAGCGGTCATGTCGGTAAACATGTTCTCCAGCTTCGCCGCTTGCTGCTTGGCCAGTTTGGTGTGGCGGAACTTGCCGGCACGGTAGGTCGAGATTTCACGGGCACGCTTCTCATCGGCCATCACCATGAACTCGTCACCGGCTTGCGGTACTTCGGTCAAACCTTGAATTTCGACAGGGATCGATGGACCCGCAGTTTTTGTAGGCTTGCCGTTTTCGTCCAGCATGGCGCGCACGCGGCCATAGGTAGAACCCGCCAACACCACATCACCTGTTTTGAGCGTACCGGACTGCACCAAAATGGTGGCGACCGGGCCTTTGCCTTTGTCCAGACGCGCTTCAATCACCAAACCTTTGGCCATGGCATCGACAGGCGCACGGAGTTCCAGCACCTCTGCTTGTAAGAGAATCTGCTCCAACAATGCATCAACGCCTTCACCGGTGCGGGCAGACACACCCACAAACGGCGATTCGCCACCAAATTCTTCAGGAATCACTTCTTCAGTCACCAACTCGCCTTTGACGCGGTCCAGGTTCGCATCGGGCTTGTCAATTTTATTGATCGCCACCACAATTGGCACGCCAGCTGCTTTAGCATGCTTGATGGCTTCTTTGGTTTGCGGCATCACGCCGTCATCGGCAGCAACCACCAAAACCACAATATCGGTCGCCGAGGCACCACGGGCACGCATGGCGGTGAAAGCCTCGTGACCCGGTGTATCCAGAAAGGAGATCATGCCGCGTGGTGTTTCCACATGGTAGGCACCGATGTGCTGTGTGATACCACCGGCTTCGCCCGAAGCCACTTTGGCACGGCGAATGTAATCCAAGAGCGATGTTTTACCATGGTCAACGTGACCCATGACAGTGACAACCGGCGCGCGTGGCAAGGATTCTGACACTTGTGAAGACACTTCAGCGTCGGTAAACGCTTCGACGTCGTCCAAAGCTGCAACCACGGCTTTGTGGCCCAACTCTTCCACCAAAATCATGGCGGTGTCTTGATCCAGCGCCTGATTGATCGTGACCATTTGGCCCAATTTCATGAGCTGTTTGATCACTTCAGATGCTTTAACCGCCATTTTGTGCGCCAATTCGGCCACGGTGATGGTTTCTGGGACATGCACTTCAAGTACGCGCACTTCTGCTGGTGCGGCCTCAACGTGCTCTTCACGTCCACCACGATCATTGCCGCGCTTGCCACGGGCACCGCTGCGCCAGTTGGTGCTGCGACCGGCACCTGCACCAGTGTCGCCACGGGTTGGGAGTGCTTTTTTCTTGGCTGGATCACCCGCCCAGCTGCTGGACAGCTTGGCAGATTTAACTTCTTTGCCGGCTGCGCCACCCGCTGGCGTGGTGGCCGTGCCAGGTGCACCGGGCTTGGCGGGCGCTTTGGCAACCGTACTGCCTGTTGCAGGTTTGTGCAAGGTGCCTTTGATGGCCGCTTTGGGTGGCTCTGGCTTCTTGGCCACCATAACGGGTTTGGCAGGGGCAGACATCATCATCCGAATCGCAGCAGCCTCGGCTTCCGCTTTGCGTCTGCGGTCGCCCAAGTCCACCGCGCGCGCAGTTTCTGCGTCGGCAATGGCTTTTGAGTCGGCTACAGCTTTTGCTGCAGCAGCGACTTTGACTTCTGCAGCTTGAGTGGCTTTTGTAGCAGCGTGCTCAACAGCCAGAGCCGCAGCTTGCGTTTGCTCTTCGGCTTTCGCAGTGGCGGCAGCTGCGGCTTGCTCAGCTTTCACATCGACGACGGGGACAATTTTGTTGCCAACCCGCGCTGGCGCTTTGGCCACAGCCGTTGCAGGCACAACGCTGGCAACAGGAATAGCAGCCTCGACCGCTTCAGCAGACGCTTGCATTGCAGCTGCGTCTTCCGCTGTTTTTTGCGCCAAGTCGCGAACTTTTTGCTCTTGTTCTTCACGCAAACGGCGCTTTTCCGTCAAGTCTTCTTCCTGACGACGGATCAAAGCAGCTTCGCGTTGCGCTTCTTGCTCGCGACGCTCTAGTTCTGCATGGTCTGACTGGGCTTTTGCAGCATCAGAGGCAGACTCCAAAGCCGTTGCTTCTGGCAAAGCTTCAGTGGTTTCATCGCGCTGAATAAACGTGCGTTTTTTACGCACTTCCACTTGAATCGTACGCGCTTTGCCGGAGGCATCCGCTTGCTTGATCTCTGTGGTTGATTTCTTAACCAAAGTGATTTTTTTACGCTCGGCAGTCACGGTACCGTGACTGGTTTGCAGGTAGCCCAACAATTTTTGTTTGTCGGCGTCGCTCAAGGTATCAGACGCGGCCGATTTGGGCACGCCAGCATGTTTGAGCTGATCTAACAGGGTGTCTGTGGATTTTTTGAGTTCAGCTGCAAAATCGGAAACGGTCGTGGTGGACATATTCTGTGTAATCTTTCATAACCGTTACGCTTGAGGAGCGGCGTCATTGGTAAACCAATGCTCGCGCGCTTTCATGATCAACGTTTTGGCTTCGTCTTCCGACTGACCGGTAAATTCAATGAGCTCATCGACAGCCAGATCGGCTAAATCGTCAAGGGTGTGGATGCCGCCAACGGCCAGTTTGCTGATCAGCTCAGGCGTCAAGCCCTCCAGATCGCGCAAATCTTGCGACGCTTCTTCAACGTTTTCTTCTTTGGCGATTTCCATCGTCAACAAAGCATCTTTGGCACGGGTACGCAGTTCGTTGACCGTGTCTTCGTCGAAGCTTTCGATTTCCAACATCTCTTGCAGTGGCACGTAGGCCACTTCTTCGAGGTTGGTAAAGCCTTCGGCGATCAGGATGTCGGCGATATCCTCGTCCACATCGAGCTTTTCCATGAACAGCTTGCGGCTGGTGTCGGTTTCATTGGCATTCTTTTGAGCCGACTCGGCAGCATCCAAAATATTGATCTTCCAACCGGTCAGGTCTGATGCCAGACGCACATTTTGACCGCCACGGCCAATCGCAATCGCCAGATTTTCTTCGTCGACCACCACATCCATGGCGTGGCGCTCTTCGTCGACCACAATCGATGACACGTTGGCAGGCGCCAAAGCACCAATGACAAACTGCGCCGGATCTTCGCTCCAAAGCACGATATCCACACGCTCGCCACCAAGTTCATTGGTCACCGCGTTGACACGGGTGCCACGCACGCCGACGCAGGTACCGATAGGATCAACACGTTTGTCATGCGACAACACGGCGATCTTGGCGCGCGAACCGGGGTCACGTGCACAAGATTTGATCTCCAGCAAACCCTGCTCAATTTCAGGTACTTCGTTGCGGAACAGTTCTACCATGTACTGTGGCGCATTGCGCGACAAGATGATAGGTGCGCCACGCAAG
>JAYWCQ010000094.1:0-14091 GCA_043780435.1 Polaromonas sp. | reverse complement strand
TCAGACACCGCCAAAGTGCTGCTAAAGTTCTAACCAACAAAAGCTGTATCGGCAAGCGAGGTCGATCAACAGATATGTATCAAATGTTACAAACAGTTGGCGCATATTGGTTGGTGAAAGCGGTTGGTAGCTGTTGCAATGTTTTAGGGTCAGTGCAACAGCGTCCAGCTACTTTGACGGTACTCCTGTCTCTACTTTGTTAACGTTAACTTAAAAGGAAATCATCATGAACTTCATTACAAAATTCATCCGTGAAGAAGACGGTGTTACAGCGATTGAGTATGGCCTGATTGCTGCGCTGATTGCGACTGTGGTCATCTTGGCCGTTACGATGGTTGGTGGACGCGTGTGTGCCACCTTCAACAGGGTTGGCGTCGCGCTGGGCGGTACGGCAGCTGCCTGTACCGGCACTTTGACGGGGTGATTCCTTTTGAAGGGTGTGGCTATGGGCGGCACGGCAGCTCACTGTACCTAAAGCCTAGACGCCAAGCTGGCATCACCTCCGAAAGGGGTGATGTCTTACTCCAACATGAAATGTTGGTTTTTTAAACCTAAAGAGATGACCATGACACAGCTCGGATTACTGCAATTTGGTGGGATGTCCATTCATATCATGGCCGTCATATTACTCATACTGGTCGCCATTGCGGCCGGGTACGACCTCAAATCGCGGCGCATTCCCAACTGGCTGGTGCTGGTGGGTCTCGTTATCAGCTTCATATTACAAATTAATTTCAATGGCTTTGAGGGTTTCAAAGCCTGGGGTTTCGGACTGCTGGTCGGCTTCGGCATGTTCCTGCCTCTGTATCTGTTGCGCGCCATGGGCGCGGGCGATGTCAAGCTGATGGCGATGGTCGGCTCCTTTCTTGACCCCGACTCAGCCATTGGCGCAGTACTGACAACGCTGGTAGTTGGCGGCGTGCTTTCTATCGCTGTGGCGTTGTGGAATGGTGTCTTGCAGCAAGCCCTGACCAATATGCGCACCGTGCTGACGCTGACAATATACAAGACCTTATCGGGCGGTGGCATACAACTGGAAGCGATGCCAGCTTCCGCCGGTCACCTGCCCTACGCCGTGGCGATTGCTGTGGGCACCATGATTCACCTTCTATTAGTAGGCAGCGGCCGTGCGCTGTTTGCTTGAATGACCACGCCCAGTAACCGACCCCTTAACCCATACCGGAGGTCAATATGCTTACTGAAGTTAAAACAGAACGCAAGGTAATAGACCTTAAACCTGTCTCAGTTTCCTTGCCACCAGCACCGCGCACACCAGCCGAAACGGGTTTGCCATTTTTGTTTTTGATTGAGTTGGTCACCAAGGTGCTGTCGGTTCGCGGCCAGATGCAGTCGGTCGAGCTGGCGGCGCACTTGAAGCTCAACGTCGGCGTGCTGGATGCCTTGATTGTGTTCATGCGCGCTGAAAAGCTGTGCGAAGTGGTGCGCCGGGGCGGCAGCGGCACCGATGCGGATTTGACCTACAACCTGACCGACCTGGGCCGCGCCAAGGCCAATGAGTTCATGACGCGCAACGCCTATGCTGGCCAAGCACCTGTGACACTAAAAGCCTATTGCGACCAGGTGCAAGCCCAAAGCGTGGCCGACATGCGGGTGGTGCGGGCGGACATGGCGCGTGAGTTTGACGACGTGGTGATCAACCGGGTGGTGTTGGACCAACTGGGTGCGGCCATGAACTCACGCCGCGCCATCTTCATCCACGGCCCGGCGGGCAGTGGCAAAACCTATTTGGCGGAGCGCTTGGCTGGCTTGCTCAAAGGCGCTATTTTGGTACCCTACGCCGTGCTGGTGGATGGTGAGGTGGTGCAGGTGTATGACTCGCTGGTGCACAAGTCCGTCACCGGCGCGGCGGCTTTAGCGGCCGCAGAACCAAACGCACCGTTTGACCGCGGCCAGTCTGTGGATGCCCGCTGGGTGCGTGCGGCGCGGCCAGCGGTGTTGACCGGCGGTGAGTTGACCATGGAGATGCTGGATCTGCAATACGACCCCGGCACCCGCTTTTACCAAGCGCCGCCCCACCTCAAGGCCAACAACGGTATTTTTATCATCGACGACCTGGGGCGCCAACGCTGCTCACCCGTGGAGTTGATGAACCGCTGGATCGTGCCCATGGACCGGCATATTGATTACCTTGCGCTACACACCGGCTATAAGTTTTTGGTGCCGTTTGATGTGATTGTGGTGTTTTCATCCAACTTCCCACCGGAAGACCTGACCGACGGCGCTTTCTTACGCCGCATTGGCTACAAGATTCACGTCAAGCCGCTGACCGAGGCGCAGTATGAGCAGATTTTCAAAGACATGTGCCAGCAATACGGCATCGCCTACGACCACGACGCCTTCCATTACCTGCTGCGCGAGCACCATTACAAAGAGTCTCGCCCCCTGTTGGCCTGCTACCCGCGCGATATTTTGGTGCAGCTGCGTGATCTGGCTTTGTATGAAAACACCGTCCCGGTGTTGGACGAAAAAGTGCTGGATTGGGCTTGGAACAACTACTTTGTCGGCGCTTGATTTGAGATTTAAAAGATTAACGGCTTATAGACTTCAAGGAGAGTAAACATGAGAAACACACGTGCAGTGGTCATGATGGTGGTTGCGGTTGCGGTTGCCATTGGTGCCGTGGTTGTAGCTGCCCAGTGGATCAACTCCCAAGCTGGTGGCAACACCAACAAAGTGGCCGTTGCCAAGGCGGATATCAGCCTGGGGGGCCGAGTCACCCCTGAACTGGTGAGCATGGTGGACTGGCCTGCAAGCTCCGTGCCGCCAGGCGCTTTCACCGACCCTAAGTTACTTGAAACGCGGGTGGCGCGTGCCAGTATCTTGCGCGGCGAACCCATCATGGAAAGCAAACTGGCACCGCCGGGCACCACGGGCGGCCTGTCTGCCGTGGTGGCGGATGGCAAACGTGCCATGACGGTGCGCGTCAATGACGTGGTCGGTGTCGCCGGCTTTGCGCTCCCCGGTAATTTTGTCGACATTTTGGTCAACACCCAGGAAGAAGGGACAAAAAGCAATGGCAACAAAGAAAAACCTATCTCCAAAATTGTGCTGGAGCGTATTTTGGTACTCGCCATTGCCCAAGAGTCCAGCCGTGATGAAACCAAGCCCAAAGTCGTCAACGCCGTGACGCTGGAGTTGACCCCTATCCAAGCAGAAAAGCTCGACTTGGCACGCAGCGTCGGCACCTTGTCTTTGGTGCTGCGCAACCAGATTGAAACAACGCCTGTCAACACCGAAGGCGCCACCAAAGCCAGCTTGCTGGATGCCAAAGCCCCTGAGGAAGAAGCCAAACCCGTGGTTGTCGCCGCTGCACCCAAACCTGCGGCCAAACCTGCCGTCAAACGTGTGGTAACTGCAGCCCCCGCAGCCATGCCCACGCCCGCACCCGCCCCTGTCGAGGCGCGCCCCACCGTTCAGGTCGAGGTCATCAAAGGGCTGAGCCGCAGCTACCAAGAGTTTTAAGCACTCTGACAAATTTAAACCCTTAAGAACATTAACAACATTAAGAACTGAGGAGAATTTTTATGCGTACATTTTGCACTGGCAACAAAGTATTAGGGGCAGTCGCTGTGGCTACCGCACTGGGCGCTGCCACGCTGGCCCATGGCCAGGTCGCGGTGGAGACCGGCATTTTGACCGCCCAAAAAGCACCTGCGGACGCGAATAAATCACCGGTAAAAAAACCACCTCTGCCTGCGCCTAAAGCTGCCATGCCAGCACCGCAAATGAACGCTGACCCGCTGAAAGCAACGGTACCCGCTGCAGCACCTGTTACCCGCCGTGTCGAGCTGGCACCGCAGATGAATCTTTTTGAGGGCAAATCCACCCTCATGCGACTGCCCTCCCCCGCCACGCGGCTGTCCGTGGGTGATGCAAGCATCGCCGATGTGATCTTGCTCAACCCGAGCGAGGTGTACATGCTGGGCAAAACAACCGGCTCGACCAACTTGATCATCTGGGACAAAAACAACGACGCCACCATCATCGACATTTCGGTGGGTATCGACACCACCGCACTGCGTTCCCGCATCGACCAGCTGCTGCCCGGTGAAAAGGGCATCAAGCTCACCACCGCTGCAGACACGGTGATTATTTCGGGCACCGTGTCTGACGTGGTGAAAGCCGACCAAATCATGTCGATTGCTACCGCCTATGTACAGCGCAGTGCGCGCGGAGGGTCATCCGCTGGCGGCGGAGCAGCCCCAGCTGCTGCTGGGGCTGCTCCTGTTGCCGCTGCGGGCGGTGGGTCGGCGGCACCCAAAGTCGTCAACATGATGTCCATCTCTGCACCCCAGCAGGTCATGCTGGAAGTGAAGGTGGCCGAGGTGTCTAAATCACTGACCGACCAGCTCGGTGTCAGCGCGGGTTTCACCCGTGCCATTGGCGGCTGGACAACTGCGCTCTTTTCAAACTTGCTCACCAACACGGCCAGCACACTCAGCGGCACCAACAACCGCAATGGCGATAAGCTGAGCGCAGATGCGCAGCGCAAGGACGGTTTGATCAAAGTGCTAGCCGAGCCCAACATCATGGCCATCAGCGGGCAGGAAGCCAGCTTTTTAGCCGGCGGCAAAATTTTCATTCCAAAACAAAATAAAGATGGCAATGTTGACCTTGAAGAAAAAGAGTTTGGTGTCGGCGTCAAGTTCACGCCTACCGTGCTGGAGGGCGGACGCATCAACCTCAAGGTGTTGTCCGAGGTATCTGATTTGAACAAAGAAGGCGCCGGTATCACCGCACCTGGCACTAACAACATTGCCATTCTGCCCTCGTTCACCACCCGCCGCGCTTCCACCACCGTGCAGTTGTTTGACGGCCAAAGCTTTGCCATTGGCGGTTTGATCAAACACAACGTCACCACCAACATCAAAGCCATACCGGGGCTGGGTGAGGTGCCGGTGCTGGGTGCGCTGTTCAGCAGCAACAACTTTCAGAACGACCAGACCGAGCTGGTCTTCATCATCACCCCGCATTTGGTCAAACCCTTGCCGGCAGATTACAAGCTGCCCACCGATGGGTACATCCAACCCAGCCGTGCCGAGTTTTTCCTGGGCGGCAAGATGGAAGGCGCACAGCCCCCCGCCCCTGCAAAGGCCGCCACCCCTGCTATTGGTTTAGAAGTTAAATAGAGGAGCCATATCATGAATCGCACTCAAACACACCTGATCCATTTTGCCCGTCCTACCCGTCTCGCCACCACGCGTCTCGCCAGCGTAGCCTGCGCTGCCCTGTTGTTAGCTTTGGTTGGTGGCTGCGCCAGCCGAACCCCCAACCTGGACGCCCAGTTCGGCAAGTCCGTCCGCCTGCTGAATGCCCAGCAAACCATCCACCCCAATGCGATGGCCAACAGCGACCCTGTGCTCGGGCTGGACGGCAGAGCTGCCTTGAGTGGTTATAACGACTACCAAAAAACTTTTGCAACACCGGTGCCACAGCCAAGCACCTTCACCATAGGCATTGGCAAGTAAGCCAAGCCGTGAAGGACAGACAAGGAGATTGTGATGAGATCACCCTTGCAAAACAAGCGAAGTTTAGCCCCTAAACGCAAGCAAAAAGGTGCCGTCGCCATCGTGCTCGGGTTGAGTCTTGTCACCTTGTTTGCGATGGGTGGGGTGGTGCTGGACTTGGGACATTTGTATATCGCCAAATCAGAGCTGCAGAATGCGGCGGATGCGGCGGCGCTGGCTGGAGCTCAACGACTGAATGAGACAGCTGCCGGCGTCACCAATGCTAGAGACGATGCCATCGCTATCGCGGCGCAAAATAACTTCAACTTCTCCACAGCAGTAACCATCACAGGTGCAAATACTGAATTTGGACCTGGCCCAGACGGTCCTTGGTCTAGCTATGCTACCGCCTTAGGTAGCCCGACAAGCAAGACATTTGTCAAAGTAGATACGGGCTTGCAGACGATGGATACCTACCTGATGCGCGTCGTCAGCCCCGCCTTTAACACCGTCAGCACCTTTGGCTTGGCTGTGGCTGGCCGGTTTATCAATAACGTCACGCCAATCGGGGTCTGCGCGGTCGATCCGGCGAATAAAACAGCAAAATACACTTATACGGCAGGCGGTACAGGCATAACTGAACTGGTCGAATTCGGCTTCCGGCGTGGCGTTACTTATAATGTTTTCGATTTGAATCCGCTGGGTGGCTCTTCCGTTCCGTATCTGATTAACCCGGTTTCAACCCCGGCCACGGGCTGCATTCCGGGCAGTTCAAGCGCCAGCTTTACAGCAACCTTCTTGTGCAACGGCACCAGCGCCGTCATTTCTAGTGGCGTGGGTCAGGTCTATACCAACACCGGCGTATCCGCCTCGGCCGCCGCCCAGCTCAATTCGCGTTTCGATGACTATACTGGGCCTTCTCAATGCATCCCGGCACAAGCTCCGCCGGATACGAATGTCAGGGAATATCCTTGCAAAAACCCTAGCCCAAGCTCCGACCCGGCATGCGTTAATAACGTCCCCAACACAGTTTCGGTAACTCCCCCTATCAACTGGATGGAACCGGGTGCCAATCTTTATCCTAACCGCGAGTTCGTAGCCTTTGGCACAGGCGCGTTAGCAAATAAGCCAAATTACAATTTACCGGCAGCTGGTTTGCCCGCACCTGCTGGGCGAGCTCAGTTCCAGAATTATGGGGTGCTCTGGTCCTACGGCCCAGCGTATCAGGCAGACGGCAGTACACCACCGCAGGCAGGTGCAGCCATTACACCCGCGCAGGCCAACCTCAACCCCATGTACAACGCGACCGCCATGGACTACTTTGATACGACAGGCTACCCGGGAACCCCGGGGGCTGGTTTTCCAGCCGGCACGCCAGCCGCACCGTATAACCAGGCCATCGGCAGTCCTTACGTTCGGACTCCCCCCTTTAACCCACCAGGCGTCCGCAATCGCCGGATTCTCAATCTCGTCCTGGTGGATTGCCGTGTGGCTCCGGTCGGCCCGCCCTCTTGTGGACTAATAAACGCCGTCGGGATCGGCAAATTCTTCATGCAGACGAAAGCCGACTTCAGCGGCAGCCCCAAGAAGCTTGACTTGGAGTTTGCTGGGTTGGTCGACCCGATTCCGGTCTCTGAGATCAGACTTTATCGGTGAATGTCATGAAACACTTATTGCCCACCCAATTCAAAAAAAGTTCGGCACACCAGCAGGGTGCTGTGGTGGTCGAATTTGCCTTGGTATTGACCTTGCTGATCACCCTGATGGCTGGCATTTTCGAGTTTGGCCGGGCTTTCTGGTATTACGACACACTGACCAAAGCCACGCGGGATGGCGCGCGTTTGATGGCTATGGCGGCGACTACAGACATTGCATCGGGTGTCGGACTTACACAAACACGGGTCGTCAACGCGGTAAGCGCTGCGGGTGTGCCAAATTTTCTAGCAAACAATGTCACAGTGACTTGCCTGAATGCGGCTTACGCTGTGATCACTTGCCCTAATGTCTCGGTCACGCCACCCGCTGCGGCCCCCTGGGGGGTGCGGGTGCAGATTGTGAGTTACACCATGACCATTGGGCAGTTCATACCCTTCCTGATTGGTGCCAATAGCAACTATACGACGACACTGTCGCCGCATACGACGATGCGCTACATGCCACTTGGCACAGCACCGTAGAGAGGATCCCTATGCGACACTCATACCCATCACCCAACGACAAGCAACTCGGGGCGGCAGCGGTTGAATTTGCAATTGTCTGCCTGCTGTTTTTCACCATCCTTTTCGCCATCCTAGAGTTTGGCCGCATGATGTATGTGTACAACACCATGCAAGAGGTCACACGGCGCGGTGCCAGGGAAGCGGTGGTTCGCTGGATTGATCAGGGCGACACCATCAGATCGCTCGCATTTTTTGGCGGTACCGCCATTCCCGCTGGTGCTGAAGTGACCGCCGCAGCCATGACGATCGACTACTTGAATGAGGAGGGCGATGTGATCGCTACAGTAAACCGCCCGCTCAACCCAGGTGCCAATCTCGCAGCTTGCGGCAATATCACACTCGTCAACAGTTGCATCTTCAGCGTGCGGGTGTCCATCGTTGGCGTGTCCTACAGCCCCATGGTCAGCCTGTTCAGCTTTTTGGGCGTCAATCTACCCCCAGCGACAGTGACCATGCCAGCCGAGAGTTTGGGTTTTGAGAATTTTTAACACGCTCGCCCAACCTTTAAAACCAAAAACAACCTACCTAAAGGACCTCCATTGAAAATCGCCGTTGTATCCAAAGACGAGAAACATCTGCTTGAGATTGCCAAGCTGTTGCGTGAACGCAACCCGGCGGATGATGTTTTCACTGTGCCTGGGACACTGGACAAGCTGACCAGCATGGCGAGCTTGGCTTCGCCGGATGTGCTGGTGCTGGACCAGCCGTCGATTGAGGGGGGCGATTTGGAGCGGCTGGAGCAGCTTAGCCACTTGTACCCAAGGCTGGCGTTTATTTTGATCTGCCAAGACCAAACCTCTGAGTTTTTGATCAAAGCGATGCGCGTGGGTGTGCGCGAGGTGTTGCCTTCACCTGCGAGCGCCGAGACGCTGCTGCCTGCGATGGCGCGCATTGCAGAAAAAAAGGGAGATGCCCAAGCGCAGGGCAAGGTGCTGGCGTTTATCTCCTGCAAAGGCGGCAGTGGTGCGACGTTTTTATCCACTAACCTGGGCTACGCGTTGGCCACGCAAGAAAACAAGCGGGTGGCTTTGATTGACTTGAATTTGCAGTTTGGCGATGCCGCCATGTATGTGACTGATAAAAAACCAATGGCGACACTGGCCGATGTGGCACAGCAAATACACCGGCTGGATGCCTCTTTTTTAGCGTCCAGCATGTTGAGCATCAACGCCAACTTCAGCGTGCTGGCAGCACCGGAAGACCCTACCCGTGCGGGTGATGTCTTGCCTGAGCATGTTGACGCGATTCTGAACCTGGCCAAGCGCCATTACGACTATGTGCTGCTGGACGTGGGGCACAACCTGGACGCGGTCAGCATCGATGCGCTGGACCAGGCGGACATGATTTTCCCGATCATGCAGGTGTCTATGCCGTATATCCGCGACGGCAAGCGGCTGCTGGGGGTTTTCAGATCATTGGATTACCGCAAAGACAAGATCCACGTGATCGTGAACCGTTTTGAGAAGGAAGGCGAGATCAGCCTGCAAGACATGGAAACAGCCTACGGCACGGGTGTGTACAAGATCATCCCCAACGACACGGCTGCGGTGATGGCTTCGGTCAACCAGGGGGTGCCTATTTTGCGCTTGAGCAAGAGCAGCCCGGTGTCTAAATCGCTGCTGTTATTGGCCAAGTGCCTGGTTGACGAAGTGACCACGCATGCTGCACAGGCGTCGCAGGCATCGCTTGGAGAGCGAGCCGCGCAGACGGCACAGGGGGGGTGGCTGTCGCGGGTATTTCAGCGGACTTAGATTTTGGGAGCATTGAAAGACGTTAGAGACGTGCCCTTGGATTAGGGATTAGGGATTAGGGTTAAAAACAGGAGTTATCACCATGAACACAGAAACTTTGACCATCAGAGATCGTTTAGGGAGCGGAGCCAACAATGGCAACCACAAACACAATGGGAATGGGAATGGCGCTGGCCTGGAGCCCATCATTGGTCTGCGCTCCGGTGGCGTTGACAACCGGGCGTATCAAGTCCTGAAGCACCATGTCCACCAAACCCTGCTGGACAGGGTGGACTTGGAGAGCATGCAAAAGCTGTCGCAAGTGCAGATTCGCGATGAACTGCGGATGCTGGTGGAGCGGCTGCTGGAGGAGGAGATTATCGTCATCAACGACACCGAGCGCCGAAACCTGACCCGAGACATTCAAAACGAGATGCTGGGCTTTGGTCCGCTGGAGACCTTGCTGGCTGACCCGACTGTGTCAGACATCTTGGTCAACACCTACAAGCAGGTGTATGTGGAACGGCAGGGTCGGCTGGAGCTGACGGATGTGACCTTCACCGATGATGCACACTTGATGAAGATCATCGACAAAATTGTTTCTCGGGTAGGGCGACGCATTGACGAGTCCAGCCCGATGGTGGATGCACGGTTGCCGGACGGTTCGCGGGTGAATGCGATTATTCCGCCGCTGGCGATCGACGGGCCGGCGATGTCGATTCGGCGTTTTACTGCCGAGCCATTGCGCTTGGCGGATTTGGTGGATTACAAAAGTTTGACCGCAGACATGGCGGAAATTTTGCGTGGGCTGGGTAAGGCCAAAGTCAATATTTTGATTTCTGGCGGAACCGGCAGCGGCAAGACCACCCTACTGAATGTGATTTCTGGCTTTATCAACACCAGCGAGCGCATTGTGACGATTGAAGACGCGGCCGAGCTGCAAATGCAGCAACCCCACGTGGTGCGGCTGGAGACACGGCCGCCCAATATTGAGGACAAGGGCGAGGTGACGCAGCGCGCACTGGTGCGCAATGCCCTGCGTATGCGACCCGACCGTATTATTTTGGGCGAGGTGCGCGGTGGTGAGGCACTGGACATGCTGCAAGCCATGAATACTGGCCACGAGGGATCGATGGCAACCATCCACGCCAACACACCGCGTGATGCGTTGACCCGGCTGGAGAACATGGTCAGTATGGCTGCGGCCAGCCTGCCGACCAAGGCCATGCGCCAGCAGATCAGCTCGGCCATCAGCGTGGTGGTGCAGGTGGCGCGGCTGACAGATGGTAAGCGCAAGGTGATATCGATCCAAGAAATCACCGGGATGGAAGGAGACATCATCACCATGCAGGAGATTTTCAGCTTCAAACAAACCGGGCTGGGTGAGGATGGCACGGTGCAAGGACATTTTGCAGCCACGGGCGTGCGGCCACGCTTTGTGGACAGGCTGCGGGTGTTTGGCGTGGTGGTGCCTGAGACTTTGTTTGACCCATCACACCAGTACCATTAATTTCATAAGTTAAGAAGAAACCGAGGCCATCATGGACTACCTCTATTACCTTTTCGCGACGCTGATCTTTCTGGCTGTAGTGTTGTTGGTGGAAGGTTTATATCTCGTTTGGAACTCATCCAAAGGACCGGAAGCCGAGCGAATTGCGCGGCGACTGCGAACGATGTCAGCCGGATCGCACGGCGATGAAAAAAACATATCCATCGTCAAAGACCGGCTGCTGAGCAAAATGCCGATGATGCAGCGTGTGCTGCTGCAAATGCCACGGGTGGGGGCGATGGATCGCCTGCTGCAACAATCAGGTGTGACTTGGAGTGTGTCAGACTTTTTTGGGCTGACCTTGCTAGCCTTTTTTGCGGCTTTGTTTGGCGCCAGCTACCTGCCCTTACCATGGATATTTCGCTTGGCAATTGCAGGGACGGCCGCTTTACTGCCCTATTTGTATGTCACCCGGGCGAAAACCAAACGACTGGTTCGTATCGAGCAACAACTGCCGGATGCGTTAGACCTGATAGGTCGCGCTCTGCGCGCTGGCCACGCCTTTCCGACCGCGCTGAAGATGGTAGGCGATGAAATGAACGACCCCATTGCTGCAGAGTTTTGCGTAGCTTTTGACGAAGTGAACTTTGGTATCGCCATGCCAGAAGCCTTGATGAACCTCGCTACTCGCGTACCCAGCACAGACTTGCGCTATTTTGTGATTGCGGTGCTGATACAGCGAGAAACCGGTGGCAATTTGTCCGAGCTGCTGGCCACTATCAGCGCCATCATCCGCGACCGGCTGAAACTGATGGGGCAGGTGAAGGTGCTGTCCGCCGAGGGAAGGATGTCGGCCTGGGTGCTGGGCTTGCTGCCCTTCGGAGCGGCGCTGATGATTCAGCTGACCAACCCCAAATTTCTCGAGGTACTTTATACCGACCCGGGTGGCCGCAAAATGTTGGCCGTTGTTGGCGTCATGATGGTTCTGGGTGTGTTAGCCATGCGCAAGATCATCAATATTCGTGTATGACAACAGGCACTCTATTTTTTAAGGAGCAAGCATCATGACCATCCTGCAACTGTCATTTTTAGGACTTGTTTTTCTGACCGTGTTTGCACTCATCATGCTGGGCATGCGTTTGTTTTCAACCAATGTGGTACAGGCACGCCTAGCTGGATTGATGGGCAAGCCGGCAGCCGTGGCGTCTAGCGAACCCAGCCCGTGGATAGAGCGCATCATCAAGCTGACTGGGCCGCTGGCGAACCTGTCTATACCCAAAGAGGGCTGGGAAAATTCGGCGCTGCGGACCCGTTTTATGAATGCGGGTTTTCGCAACGCATCCGCACCCGCGATTTACTTCGCAGCCAAGACGATTTTGGCCATCGGCCTGCCCTTGATCGCATTTTTTGTGTTACTCAGCGCCCCCGGCAAGCACAGTGGCAACGCGGTTCTTTTCTGGCTGTTTTTATCAGCCGCCATTGGCTATTATTTACCGAACCTATTACTGAGCAACATCATTTCACGGCGGCAACGGGAAATATTTGAAACCTTCCCGGATGCGCTGGATTTGATGACGGTGTGTGTGGAGGCCGGGCTGGCGATGGACGCTGCACTGGCCCGTGTGGCGGCAGAAATTGGCTTGAAAAGCGCCGTGTTGAGTGATGAACTGAACTTAGTGACACTGGAGTTGCGTGCTGGCAGCTCCAAAGAAAGGGCTTTACGCAACCTGGCGCTGCGAACCGGGGTGGAAGACGTGGACGCCCTGGTGGCGATGCTGATTCAGTCCGAGCGCTTTGGTACCAGCATCGCCGCGTCGCTGCGGGTGCAATCCGACCAGCTGCGCACCAAACGCCGCCAGCGTGCGGAAGAAACTGCAGCCAAAATTGCGCTTAAGCTTTTGTTTCCCTTGATTTTTTTCATCTTCCCGGCGTTGCTTGTCGTGCTGATGGGACCCGCTTTTATTCAAATTTATCGCGTACTGTTGCCTTCTATGGGCGGCCAATAATTACAAGTTAAAAGGAGAATCATCATGTTTGTACTTCGCCCTATCGTTACTGCCATGGGTGTTTGCATGCTGCAAGCCTGTATGACCACGCCACATACTAAAGATGAAGTGGCTGCTTCTATCCCGACCGCAGCACCGACCGCAGCGCCGACTGCCGCACCTGCGAGCGTGGCAGAGATCCCGCAGCTGGCGATACAGCCTGTGATGCGGGTGAGCCATTCGGCAAATCAATCAGCGGCCACTTTTTACCAGCTGGGTAAATACCACTCGGAGCGCGGCAACCTTGACTTTGCCCGTTCGGCTTATGAAGCGTCCATCACGCTGGATGGCCAGCAGCTGGACGCGCGCAATGCCTTGGCCGCTTTGGATGCGACGCAAGGCAAGCTGGACGCTGCCGAAGCCTTGTTGGTTCAAATTGTGGCGGACTTCCCAGAGGAAGCACGCCCGTACAACAATCTGGGCTATGTCTATTACTTGCAAAGCAACTTTGAGGCCGCAGAGCGAACCTTACAACGCGCCATAGCGCTGGATGCGAGCAACGAGCGCGCTCGCAATAATTTGAATGCGGTCAATATCGCCCTGGCGCGGCTAGGAAACCGTGACACGGTGCAACTGGCGCAAGAAATCAAACCGTTGACTTTACCCCTGGTGCAAGCAGCCCCGGCTGACCCGCGGGTGGCCATAACAAGTGAGCCGGTTGCCGTTGCAGCTGCCGCTGTACTTGCTGCTGCCGCCCCGATCGAGACGCGCACCCAAGGACTGGCCATCATCAGCCCACCGCTAGAACAGGTTTCTGAGCGCGTCGAGCCCCAAGCACGTAAAGAATTGGTGCAAATTGTGCCTTACGTCTTTGAATTGAGGCTAAAACAGCCTAACACCACGGTTTTGGCTGATGTGAAGAATACAAAACTCGAGTTTGCCAGCGCTGCAGCAGACGTGCTGGCGACTGTACTGCCGAGTGTGCCAATGCGCGTCATCCCTTTAAAAACATCGCGGATCGAAGTGGCGAACGGCAATGGCGTCGCCGGTATGGCCAAACGCATCAGCAATGTGCTGAACCTGCAGGGCATCAGCGTCAGTCGCTTGAGCAATGAGCTGCCTTATAAGCAACTGGAAACCAAAATCCACTACCGTGCTGGTTTTGAGAAAACCGCTGCGAACTTAAAAGATGCGTTAAAA
>JAYWCQ010000093.1:0-3796 GCA_043780435.1 Polaromonas sp. | reverse complement strand
GTAGCGCAACGCGTCTTTGGCAATCAGCTGCACCACTTCAGTATCCAGCCCCGCCACGCGCTCAGACTCAAGCACCTTGAGGTTGTAAAACTCAGCAATCGCGCTGTCGTTCGATTTCAGAAAGTTGGGGAAGACACCCATCACCTCGCGTTCTTCTGAGCGCGCCATTTTGGCATCAGGGAAGAAGGTGACGACATGGTTGTTATGCCGAAAAGTTGACCTAGGCGCGCCGGTGAGCGACTCCACCCGCTCCATCTGCTGCTCACCATCGCCCACATGCCAAATCCGCGCACTGGCCATTTCTGCGCCTACTGAAACCACAAATGTACCCGTGTAAGCGCGTTTGCGAGAAGCGTCATGAATCCGCACCAACCACTCGTTGACAGATTTGTAGTTACCAACTTGTGCTGTTTTAGGCGTATTTGCTGTATTTACTGCATTTGCTGTGTTTTTCTTGGCCGCTGTCAAGTCATCATTTGCTATAGAATTAATAGCATAACAGGCAATAAATACACAGGCTAATATCCTAAAATGCATGAAAAATAACGTATTCATAATTACTTATCGTTCAAAACCGTCGCAGGCACGTCAGTGTTGAAGGTTGCACTGCGTAAAAAGCCAGACGGCATTTGCAACGCTGAACTACCGCCCACTTGGTTGTGTGCAGCAATCAAAGCATCAAGCTGCGGGTTGCGTAGCATCACACCCGCAGCAGTTTGGGTGGCTACGGCTGACAATTGCACCGCTTCTTTCACCGCCTTTTGGGCCAATTGCGCGTCTGAACCGTTTGGTGCAGTAGCCGTTGTACCCACCAAATTCCAGCTAAAAACCACTGCGGCAGCAGCTGCCGACAAACCACCCACCCACTTCCAGTTAAAGACCGCGTCGTTGGCAGTTGGCCGGGCTAGCCGCAATTCACCAGCTTGCGCAATTGGTTTCAACTGCGGCTCTTTAGCCAAATTTGCTCTGAAAGTGTCTAAAAAAGCCACGTCTTTGGCTATATTTGCCACATGGGTAGTTGCGTCACCGCGCAACACATCACCCGTTACGTGCAAACCGTGCCAGGCAGCGCGCGCTGAACTACTTGCTTCTAGCAAGGCCATGGCATCGGCAAAGTCAACGTCGCGCAACTGGCCATCCGCCAAATCGCTGATTTGCGCTTTTTGCAGTTCGCAGAGCGGAATGTTGTTGTCAGTTTTCATAGCTTTAAAGTCATCTTTACTTTTATCAACTCGGCTCATCACCACCCTAATTACCACCGCTTACCCGTTTGGCGTTCCAACAACGGCCCAACTTTGGCTGAAATGGCCTCTCTGGCGCGGAAAATTCTTGACCGCACTGTGCCAATCGGACACGCCATCAGCTGCGCAATGTCTTCGTAGCTCATGCCCTCAATCTCGCGCAGCGTGATGGCTTGGCGCAAATCCTCGGGCAGCGCCATCATCGCGGCGTTCACGGTGCTGGCTATTTCTTTGGCTGCAAACAGGGTTTCTGGCGTATCGTCCGATATTGGTTCGTTTTTCGACTGGAAAGTTTCATTGTCTTCGTCAGTATTCCCAAAAGCACCTATAGAGACGGTTGGGTCACGCTTCATTTCGAGTAAAAACTTTTTACTGGTATTCACAGCAATGCGGTACAGCCAGGTGTAAAACTGCGCATCGCCACGAAATTTGGGCAAAGCACGGTAGGCACGGATAAAGGTTTCCTGCGCAATATCGTCCACCAGATCGACATCGCGCACCATGCGCCCGATCAAGCGCTGAATGCGACGTTGGTATTTGATCACAAGCAGCTCAAACGCCCGCTGGTCACCCGCCACCGTGCGCTCGACCAGCATGGCATCGCTGTCTGGCTCTGGCGCAGCAGGGGTCAGCAGCTCATCGTCTGGCAGGTTCGAAGGGGGTGTCATATTAAATCAGGCGAATTCTGTGATGCTGGGCGCGAATATACAGCACGGCGCAGGTCATGCCAATGGCTGGGGACAAAGCTGAGGACTAAGCGCGCTTCTAACCACAGCCAATACACCTGTTTGAATTCACTTGTAAACTGCAGCAACAGGCAATTTTGCCCGTCAAACCGGACGCTGACCGTGCCTACTAGGTCTGCAAAATACCAGTTTTCGCCATCAAAATCGAGCTCGCCTTGCGGCAAATGGCGAATGAAATGCCAAACGGCTACAGCGCTGATGAGCCAAGCGCCAGCCACCAGAGCCCATTGCCAAGTCAGTTGTTTTGAAAATGCATCCGTGTGATAGCCGTATAAACCAAGCGCTGCAGCCCCTAACAACACGACACCTGCAAGTACCCATTTCAAATACCCCGCTCCTCCCGCGGGATAGCTGACTGCTGGTGCCAAATGATGGTTCAGACGAATAGCGCTGGTTCGGCGATACTAAAAATCAACGCAAGCGCTTGAACACCAAAGTGCCGTTGGTACCACCAAAGCCAAAGTTGTTCTTCACAGCCACTTCGATCTTGAGGTCACGCGCGGTGTTGGCGCAGTAGTCCAAATCACACTCGGGGTCTTGGTTGAAGATATTGATAGTTGGTGGACTCTTCTGGTGATAAATCGCCAACGCCGTGAACACGCTTTCAATACCGCCAGCACCGCCCAGCAAATGCCCCGTCATGGATTTGGTGGAATTGACCACCGTCTTTTTGGCGTGGTCGCCAAAAGCCAGTTTGATGGCATTGGTTTCGTTCAAATCACCTAAGGGCGTAGACGTACCATGCGCGTTGATGTAGCCGACACTGTCTGCATTGACGCCAGCATTTTTCAGCGCCATTTGCATGGAGCGACGCGGGCCGTCCACGTTAGGCGCGGTCATGTGGTAAGCGTCACCCGTCATGCCAAAGCCGGCAATTTCGGCGTAAATTTTCGCACCACGCGCTTTGGCGTGCTCGTATTCTTCCAAGACCAAGACACCGGCGCCTTCGCCCAAGACAAAACCATCACGGTCTTTGTCCCATGGACGTGAAGCGGTGGCTGGGTCATCGTTGCGGGTGCTCAAAGCACGGGCTGCGGCAAAGCCACCCAAGCCAAGTGGTGAGGTGGTTGCTTCAGCGCCGCCAGCGATCATGACATCACAGTCACCATACTCAATCATCCGCGCCGAGGTGCCAATGGCATGTAAACCTGTGGTGCAAGCGGTGACGACGGCGATATTTGGCCCTTTGAAGCCAAATTTGATCGACACATTGCCCGAAATCATGTTGATGATGGAGGCTGGGACGAAAAACGGGGTGATGCGGCGTGGCCCACGGTTCACGTATTCAATATGCGTAGCCTCAATGGTGGGCAAGCCGCCAATACCAGAGCCGATATTGCAACCAATACGCGTGGCTTCTTCTTCGCTCAGGGCATCGCCCGTGGCTAAGCCGGCATCTGCCACGGCTTGGCAGGCTGCGGCCATGCCCATGTGGATGAAACGCCCCATGTGGCGGGCTTCTTTTTCGGGGATGTAGTCTTCAATCTTGAAGTCTTTGACCTCACCCGCGAAATGCGTGGTGAAGGCGCTGGCATCAAAGCCTGTGATTTTGGCGATGCCAGATTTCCCAGCCAGCAAGGCCGCCCAAGATGCCTCTACGGTGTTGCCCACGGGGCTGACACAACCTAAACCTGTCACAACGACGCGTCTACGAGACATAAAAAGGATGCTCCGGAAAAAGTATCAAAAAAAGCTAACAAAGACAATTTATAACGACAAAATGGACAAACGCACTGCAAACGATGCCGTTTGCGCTAGTTTGTCCATCAAGTTAAAACGTATCAAACTACGTTTTAAGGATTACGCTTT
>JAYWCQ010000092.1:0-19308 GCA_043780435.1 Polaromonas sp. | reverse complement strand
CGCAGCCTTCACAGCCAGTGTGTGCAATTTGAACCCCACCAGCCGTGGCAGTGTGCACATCAAGAGCAACCAGTTCACCGATGCGCCAGCCATTGCACCCAATTACTTGAGTACGGCTGAGGATAGGCAAGTTGCGGCAGATTCATTGCGGGTCACGCGCAAGATTGTGTCGCAAAGTGCGTTGGCCAAGTACCAACCTGAAGAGTTCAAGCCAGGCATCCAGTACCAAACGGACGAAGAGCTGGCAAAATTGGCTGGCGATATCGCCACAACCATTTTCCACCCCGTCGGGACGGCCAAAATGGGCGTGCAGCAAGATGCCATGGCGGTGGTCGATTCGCGCTTAAAAGTACATGGCATCGCCGGTTTGCGCGTCGTAGATGCCAGCGTGATGCCGCTCATCACCAGCGGCAACACCAACTCTCCAACCTTGATGCTGGCTGAAAAAGCCGCAGAGTGGATCGCCCAAGATGCCCAAAGCCGGTAATCGGTAATTCTGAGTGTCGAAAACAATCAAAAAGTAACCAAAGCGCGGGAAACTCCTAATACGAACTGCGTGCTATAACGGTTAAATTACTGCCATCGTTAGCGGGTAAGCGCCAACACAATTGGTCAACTTACAGCCGCTACCACGAGGAGGGCAGGGGACAGTTAAAAAGCACCTAGACACTAAAATCTTAGAAGTTCTAAGGCATCAAAAAGCACCGGCAGCGCCGGTGCTTTTTTTTGCCTGCACAATACCCGCTATGGAATTATTTATCGTAACTGCAGCCTCGCTGCTGGCGGGCTTTGTCGATGCTGTTGTCGGTGGCGGTGGCTTGATTTTGGTGCCAGCTTTGTTTGCCGTTTACCCCACGGCGACGCCCGCAACCTTGTTGGGCACGAACAAGGGCGCCTCCGTCTGGGGCTCTGCCTTTGCGGCATGGCAGTACAGCAGACGGGTAGACATTCGTTGGCGTGTGGTGTTACCTGGCATCGCGTTGGCGTTCTCGGGTTCTCTACTGGGTGCTTGGCTCATCACCATAGTTTCACCAGATTTTTTGCGTAAAGGTCTGCCCGTTATCTTGTTGGGCATACTGCTGTACACACTGGCTAAAAAAGAGATGGGACATAAACATGAACCACGTTTTAGCGGCAGGTTGGAAATGTGGGCAATGGCTTTTGTCGGCTTGGTTATCGGGTTTTATGACGGGTTTTTTGGTCCAGGTACGGGCAGTTTTTTGGTGTTTATCTTTGTGCGTTGGCTAGGATATGACTTCTTGAATGCGTCGGTATCCGCCAAGTTGATCAACACCACGTCAAACTTTGCCGCGCTGCTGCTGTTTGTGTCCAAAGGCTTCGTCTGGTGGCATTTGGCATTGCCCATGGCCATTGCCAATGTGATTGGCAGTTTATGGGGCACACACTTGGCGATGAAGTATGGCTCTGGTTTTGTACGGGTGATGTTTATCGTTGTCGTCATTGCCTTGATATGCAAGACCAGTTATGATGCATACTTTAAATGAGTGCTTCAAAATATATAGCATTTTAGTCAATAAATACGCCGGTTAAAGTCAGTTAATGATTAATTTCTCTTGATGTCTAAGGGTTTTGGAATTGATTTTGGCTTGCTTGCATTGGTGGCAACGACGTTTGGATTGGGCGCAACCACAGGAGCCTCCATCACGGCTTGCAGTGTCGGAACCAAAGATACATCCGCAGCCATTCTAGGTTTGCCAATCGGTGCGCCACCTTTGCCGCTTTGTAATGATGCCATGTCTTCCAAGCTGGGGTATTGGCTCAGTAGCCAATAGTCAAAAATACGCCGCGTGATGGGGGCGGCACTGTCTGAGCCAAAACCAGCATTTTCAACCACGATGGCCAAGGCAATCTTAGGATCATCAGCCGGTGCAAAGGCAATGTACAAAGCATGGTCACGTTGGTGTTCTTCCAGTCGGCCCGCATTGTATTTTTCGTTTTTACCAATCGTCACAGCCTGCGCCGTGCCCGTTTTGCCACCACTGACATAGCCAGCACCTGCAAATGAGCGCACGGAGGTACCTTCTTTGGTGACGCCGACCATCGCATTGCGTATGACAGCGACGTTTTCAGGTGAAAAACCAAGGTTTTCAGGCGCTGTGGATGCGATGGCCTGCTTGGTACGGGTGACGGCGTCTTGTGTCGCAATCACGATTTTGGGTTTGTATTTCAAGCCGCCATTGGCTAAAGTCGCTGTGGCTTGGGCCAGTTGCAACATGGTGAAGCTGTTGTAACCTTGGCCAATGCCCAAAGAAATGGTTTCACCGGCGTACCATTTTTTCTGCTCTGGGCGCTTGTAGGCGTTGCGTTTCCAGTCGGTACTGGGCAGCACGCCGCGCACTTCACCATTGACGTCAATACCCGTGATTTGTCCAAAACCCAGCGGTTTCATGAAGTCATGCATCGCGTCCACGCCCAGCTCATTAGCCAAGGAATAGTAATACACATTGCTTGATTTCACGATGCTGCGGTACATATCTACTGCACCCAAGCCGCCGTCACCATGGCTTCGGAAAGTATGGCCGCCGAATGTCCATGTGCCTGCATCGTTGATGACGGCGCTGGCAGAGCGTTTGCCGCTTTGCAAGGCCGCCATCGCCATGAAGGGTTTGTAGGTCGAGCCAGGCGGGTACGTGCCGCGCAAAGCACGATTTAACAGCGGTTTGTCTATCGATTCTGAGAGCTCTTTCCAGCTCTCAGAATCAATGCCTTCAACAAACAAATTCGGGTCAAACGTGGGCTTGCTGACAAAAGCTAAAACTTCGCCTGATTTGGGATCCAAAGCCACTACCGCACCACGTCTACCACCAAACATGTCTTCAATCAACTTTTGCAGCTTCATGTCGATGGACAACATGATGGTGTCGCCAGGCGTGGCAGGGCTGCTGGCCAGTTTGCGCACAGCACGTCCACCGGCTGAAGTCTCCAAGTCTTCTACACCCGTGATGCCGTGTAGTTTTTTCTCAAAGCTTTGCTCGACGCCGAGTTTGCCCATGTAATCAGTACCGCGGTAATTGCCGTCGTCCTCAGACTCTTCCAGTTTTTCCTTGTCGGTTTGGTTGATGCGCCCGATATAGCCAATCACATGGCTAGCTGTTTCACCGTAGGGGTAATTGCGGTAAAGGCGCGCTTTGACCTCCACACCAGGAAACCGAAAACGCTGCGCAGAGAATTTGGCAACTTCTTCATCCGTCAAACGGGTACGCAGTGGTAAAGAATCTAAACCCTTGGACTCTTCCAGCAGTTTTTTTAGCCGTTTTTTATCGCGCGGATGAACCTCTATCAAACGCGATAAATCTTCAATGACTTGATCCAAATTAGCCACTTTAGAGGGGGTGATCTCTAAGGTGTAAGCAGAATAATTGCTCGCCACCACAACGCCATTTCTGTCCAAGATCAAACCGCGGTTAGGCACCACAGGCACGGCAGTGATGCGGTTGTTGTCTGCTTGTTCTAGTAGGTCGTCGTGTCTGAAGACTTGTAAATAAACAAGCCTAGAGGCGAGCAAAAAAAACGCGATGCAAACCAACAAGCCCGCCACCAACACGCGGCTGCGAAAGCGCGATAAATCAGCTTGAACGTTTCTTAACTCAGACATGGCAGGGTTTATGTCGTTTTTTTTCGCACATCCAACAGATGCTAGAGCGGTCGGTGCGCATCACGGTCGGGAGCGCGTCGCTGCGGGGCAAACAGCACAAGACTGGCAAGAGGCCACAGCAAGGCTTCAAGCAAAGGTGCAAATGCCAGCGAATAGCCGGGAAACACACCGCCAGCGATGAGCCTCACAATCAATTCAAGGGCGTGCGACAGCGCAAACAAGGGCAGAATTTGGATCGCCTGAGAAAAGACGGTGTACCAAACCAAGCGGCGGTGAATCGTGAGCGCCAAAAAGCTCAACACGGTATATGCCAAAGCATGCTGACCCAGCATGGATGATTGTTGCACATCGAGGATCAAGCCCATGAAAAAAGCCGAAATCATGCCAATTCGGTGTGGTTGATGGATGCTCCAAAATACCAACACCAACGCTACGACATCAGGCATCCAAGGCGTGCGGCCAAACGGCAGCATGTTGAAAACCAAAGCCGCAATCAAACTGCCCCACATAAAGATGGCGTTGACGGGAAGTAGCAGCTGCTGGCCACGAGGCATGATCATTTTTTCGCTCCCCGTTTGCCAGCGGGCAAAGTGGTTTCTTCCGTGGGTCGCGGTGCGTCCACCTTGGTTAAGGGGTTCAAAATCATCACATGCTTTGCACCCAAAACATTGGCTTTAGGCGCACATAGTATTTTTGCAAAACCGGAATCTGCGCGCCGCTCAATTTTTTCAATCTTGGCAACTTGCAAGCCCGCAGGGTAGACGCCATCCACGCCACTGGTGGTCAATACATCACCCGCCAGCACATCAGCGTTGCCTGAAATAAAACGCAATTCAAGCACATCCCCACTGGCCGAAGGATTGCCATACGCCACGCTGCGCACACCCGTGCGCGTGTTCAGCACAGGTGTTGTTTGATCGCGGTCGATGATCATAGCCACTTCACTGGTTAATGGGAAGACACGAACGACTTGACCTAAAACGCCGAGCTCATCAATCACGGGTGAACCAAGTTGAACCGCATGCATGCTGCCCTTGTCGACTATGATCTTGCGCGAATAAGGGTCAATAGCGTCGTACAGCACTTCAGCCGCTTGTGATGGGGTGGAAAGCGTTTCTTTCAAGCTCAGGAGTTGGCGCAAGCGTGTGTTTTCAAGTGCCAAGGTTTCTACTTGGTTGGCGCGTTGAGACAGCTGCAGCAATTTTGAATGCGCGTCCTTCTCAGACAGTTTGACGCTGCTGAGTTCATCAAGATATTTGAAGCCGTCCTGTATGGCCACCACCGGTTTGAGGACGACATTCGTGATGGGACTAAGCACAGTTGCCAAGCCGATACGAACAATTTTGCCAAACTCAAAGCGGTTGTCGGCCACCATCAAAAACAGTGCCAGCGCACTGAGCAAGAGTAGTTTAGAGAGTGATGTTGGCCCTTGTTTGAAAAAGGGCGGTGGTGTTCTGTCCAGCGAACCGTATCGCATAGGGTTGGCTTACGTGTGCATTTAGGTGGGCATCATTCCGAAGTGAAGATGCTTCCTAAGCGATCCATGCGATCCAAGGCGATGCCGCAACCACGTACCACACAAGTCAACGGGTCTTCTGCCACAAACACCGGCAAACCAGTTTCTTCAGACAGCAAGCGGTTCAAGTCACGTAAGAGTGCGCCGCCACCGGTCAGCATCATGCCGCGTTCGGCGATGTCAGCACCCAATTCAGGCGGCGTTTGTTCCAGCGCGTTTTTAACGGCAGAGACGATGTTGTTCAGCGGGTCGGTCAGCGCTTCCAGCACTTCGTTGCTGGAGATGGTGAAGCTGCGCGGCACACCTTCGGCCAGGTTGCGGCCACGAACTTCCATTTCACGCACTTCGCTGCCAGGGAAGGCAGAGCCGATGGTTTTTTTGATGTTCTCAGCGGTTGGCTCGCCAATCAACATGCCGTAGTTGCGGCGGATGTAGTTGATGATGGCTTCGTCAAACTTGTCGCCGCCCACGCGCACACTGCCTTTGTAGACCATGCCACCCAGGGAGATCACGCCGACTTCGGTCGTGCCGCCGCCAATGTCCACCACCATGGAGCCGCTGGCTTCTGAGACCGGCAAACCCGCGCCAATCGCCGCAGCCATCGGTTCTTCAATCAAATAAACCGTCGAGGCGCCAGCCGCTTCAGCAGCGTCTTTGATCGCGCGACGTTCAACTTGGGTAGAACCGCAGGGTACGCAAATGATGATGCGTGGGCTAGGGGTGAAAAAACTGCGCGGATGCACCATTTTGATGAACTGCTTGATCATCTGCTCGGTGATCACAAAGTCGGCAATCACGCCGTCTTTCATCGGTCGAATAGCTTCGATGTTGCCTGGCACTTTGCCCAACATGGCTTTGGCCTCGCGGCCAACAGCTTGAATCACTTTTTTGCCGTGGGGGCCACCTTCGTGGCGGATGGCGACGACTGAAGGTTCGTCAAGAACAATGCCCTTGTCACGTGCGACGATGAGCGTATTGGCAGTACCTAAATCGATAGCCAAGTCAGTCGCAAAATAGCGACGAAAAGATCCAAACATAATAAAAGATTCCTCAAAAGCATGGCGTCTGCTTGGGTAGCACCATCGCTCTAAACTGTAACTAAACTCAATATTGGGAGACAGCGTTAAATCGTGCAAATCCACACAATCTAGCCACCAAACACAGGATAATACCGTATCCGCATTGAAAACTTAGGGATTTGCGCTCTTATTTGTATAATTTTGTTCTAGGCTATCAGCCGCTTTACCCGCTCTCACTATGTCATTAAGTTCCCAAGATATTGCCCGAATTGCCAATTTGGCCCGCCTTGAGCTCAGCCCCGATGAAAGCGCGCGTTTGCTTGTTCAGACCAACGATTTCTTCGCTATTGTCGAAAAAATGCGCGCCGTGGACACCGCCGGCATCACACCCTTGGCACACCCGCTGGACACCATCCAAGCCATGTCGCTGCGCCTGCGCGACGACGTCGCCAGCGAGCCCAACAACCGTGAAGCCAACCAGCGAACCGCCCCAGCCGTCGAAAACGGCCTGTTTTTAGTGCCAAAAGTCATTGAGTAAGTCATCGAATAAGCCTGCAAAAATCGACTATGTCCCCAATTTCCTCCCATCTTCATGATTTCACCGTCGCGCAACTGGCTGCCAAGCTGCGCGCCAAAGACGTCTCTGCCGTCGAAGTGACCCAGCATTTCCTCGCCCGCTCACACGCTGCCGACCATTTGGGGGCTTATTTGGCGTTCAACGACGACTTCAGCCTGTCGCAAGCCAAAGCTGCAGATGCTCGTATTGCGGCGGGCAATGTTTCAGCTTTGACTGGCGTGCCCATCGCCCACAAAGACATTTTTGTCACCAAAGACTTCCCCAGTACCGCCGGCTCCAAAATGCTGGGTGGTTATCGCTCATCTTTCGATAGCACCATAGGCAATAAATTAGCCGACTCAGGCATGATTTCATTGGGAAAACTCAATTGCGACGAGTTTGCCATGGGCTCTGGTAACGAAAACTCCGCATTCAAGAAGGTTTTGAACCCCTGGGACCACGCCCGCATCCCCGGCGGCTCGTCTGGTGGCAGTGCTGCAGCGGTGGCCGCGCGTCTGACGCCTGCCGCCACCGGCACCGACACCGGCGGCTCCATCCGCCAGCCAGCCGCGTTTTGCGGCATCACCGGTATCAAACCGACCTACGGCCGCGCCTCTCGCTACGGCATGATCGCCTTTGCCTCCAGCTTGGACCAAGCCGGCCCGATGGCCCGCACCGCAGAAGACTGCGCCTTGCTGCTCTCCGCCATGTGCGGCCCCGATTTGGACCGCGATTCGACGTCTTTGGACGTGCCCGCCGAAGACTACAGCCGCGCCTTGAATGACAACTTAGACGGCCTGCGCATCGGCATCCCCAAAGAATTCTTCGGTGAAGGTCTGTCCGCCGACGTTCGTGCCGCCGTTGATGCCGCGTTGAAAGAATACGAAAAACTCGGTGCCAAACTCGTTTCTATTTCCCTGCCGCGCACCGAGCTGTCCATCCCCGTGTACTACATCATCGCGCCCGCCGAGGCGTCGAGCAATTTGAGCCGTTTTGACGGTGTGAAATTCGGCCACCGCGCCCAGCATTACACCGATCTGAACGACATGTACAAAAAAACCCGCGCCCAGGGCTTTGGCGACGAGGTGAAGCGCCGCATCATGATAGGCACCTACGTGCTCAGCCACGGCTACTACGACGCCTACTACCTGCAAGCGCAAAAAATCCGCCGCATGATTGCCGACGATTTTCAACAGGCCTTCAAGCAATGTGACGTGATTGCCGGCCCCGTCGCTCCCACGGTGGCATGGAAGTTGGGCGAAAAGTCGGACGACCCGGTCGCCAACTATTTGGCTGATATTTTTACGCTACCCGCCTCACTGGCCGGCTTACCCGGCATGAGCGTCCCCGCCGGTTTTGGCGCACACAACATGCCGGTCGGCCTTCAGTTGATTGGCAACTATTTCTCAGAGGCGAAATTACTCAACATGGCGCATCGTTTGCAGCAGGCGACTGATTGGCATAGTCAAGCGCCTAAAGATATGAGTGAACTTTAATGGAAGATTATGCTGATGCCGCTCAACGTCATTTTCATGACGCGAAATTACTTCATTCGCAAATTCCTAGTAGGCTTGCGAACGCTAGCCACTTGTACGGATTTGCAGTCGAATGTGCTCTTAAAAGTATTATGTTGGGAGTGAAAAGAAAAGGTAATGTTCCGAGAGTCCATTTGCCAGCATTATTTAATGAATTCAAAAATCACAGTGTTGCTAGAGGCAATGCAACATTAGTGCGCGAAGTTAAGAAACAAACTGCCAATTTCACTGGCTGGACTGTTGAGCAGCGCTACCATACTCAAAATGTGTTTAATGTGCAGACTGTCAATGGTGAAGCCGAGGCAGCTAAAAATCTATTAACGTTGCGTGAGCAATTCTTGCGTAAGGGCATCTAATGGAAAAATGGAATTTTTTAAATTGGGATGATGCTCTGTCGCAACTACAGGACGCAATACAAGCTCAAGAACAGACGCTACTTAAGATATGTGACCATGATCCTCTGGTCATATTGCGAGATTGGCAAGGAAAAATAACGCTTTGCATGCCATGTGCCCGTGAAGCATTGAATCAGAGTGGTCTGAAAGAATGGGCAGATTCGCTTAGCTCATCTTTGGGGTTGTTAGCTAGCGCCGCTGATATTACTTATTGCAAAGACGAGTTTTTTGATCCGGATGATATTTGGGCGAGTCCAAACACTGTCGAATTGAATGTCCAAGGTGAGTTGAAAGTTAGCTTACTAGACCGTCAAGACAAAGAGAATGATTGGCTGCGGAAACTACCGAGCACGGAGTTAACGAAATTTAAGCCTCGTGCAGTTTTTTTTGGTGTTAAAGGTGGTGTTGGTCGTAGTTCTGCGCTAACAGCTCTTGCGCTGCATCTGGCGAATATGGGTAAAAACGTTCTTGTCGTAGATGCTGACTTTGAATCGCCAGGTGTTTCTTCTAGTCTCTTAGATCATGATGTTCGCCCCGATTTTGGTTTGGTAGATTGGATGACTGCTCACGCGCTTGGTTGTGAAGTCGAGCAACTATTGGAAATGACTGAAACAAAACTTACTGAGGTAAGTCCTTTAAGTCAAGTGACAAAAGGGCGAATCGTGGTCGCACCATCACATGCAAAACTAACGCAAGCTTATATTGCAAAGCTTGGGCGCATTTATCGAACAACTGAAGATGGTGTAACGTTTGCGCAACGACTCAACGAAGTCGTTTCCAATCTCGAGACGACGCACAATATTGACGTTACCCTGATTGATAGCCGTGCTGGTATTGACGATACTGCCGCCGCAGCAATAACGCAACTCCATGCGCGTGTAACTTTCTTGTTTGCTATAAAAACAGCCCAAACTTGGGATGCCTACAGGCTATTGTTCCAGCATTTGCAGGGTCATCCTTCGCTACATACTAAAGAAGATTTTCGTGATACTTTGAGGATTGTCTCGGCACTGACTCCTGATGAGGTGTCTGCGAATAAGGGTTACTGGGAAGACTTTCAACAGAAGGCATACGAGACGTGCGTGACGTTATATGACGTTGATGATGGATCAGGGGATGAGGCAATCTACTCCCCAGCTCCAGACGATGAGGAAAGCCCACACTATGCTGCAAAAATCATGTGGCATGAAGTGCTGCGTGCGTTTGAGCCGTTGGTTGAAAAGGGACAAATCGCACCTGCGTTAATTGAAAACGTCTTTGGCGACTTTCTGGCAAAAGCCACAGTATTACTTGGAGATTAATGATGGTTACATCGCCCTCTCAAATTAGAAATGTACCTAGATGGCGGGAAGAGTTTGCTAAAGCAATGGAATCTTTGCGGGGAGATACTGAACCTCAAGACTGGAGTGACGTATTTGTTCCGGCTGGTCACTACAAAGCTTTACATCCGCAAACCATGCTGGTTGAGGGAATGCGGGGTGCAGGAAAGTCTTTTTGGACTAAAGTGCTAAGTGATCCATCATTACGTAAAAATCTGGCGTCTAGTACAACTGAACCTTGGTTGCAATCAGAATTAGAAAGATTGACGGATTGCAAAGCGATCTTGTGGGACGCAACTCAAGCAAATCCGACGTTTCTTTTGCCAGATTCAGTTACGGTCAATCGATGGATAAGTAGCGCAGATTTTGAACCAAAGATTTTTTGGGCTTTAGTTGTTTTACTTCAGTTTCCTATCAATTCCGGATTGGGATTGCCAGATGCTGATCCTTTTGATCCTTGGAAAAGTCGCATGGCTTGGGCTCAAGAAAATCCAGCTCGCATTAGTAATGCCTTGCAGCTAATAGATAAAGAATTAGTTGCGAAAAAAGAGATGACTTTGGTAACCATTGACGGTTTGGATAGAGTATCCACTCATTTTGCCGACACGCAAAAACTGATGCGTGGCCTGTTTCAATTACTGTTAGATTTTCGCTATGCGAAGGGGCTTCGGTTTAAAGTTTTTGTTCGCGAAGATATTTTGACGCATGCTGCTGCAACAGTGTCTGATGCTTCTAAGCTTATGAACGAAAAGGTGTCGTTGGATTGGAGTCAACAAGACTTGTTTGGGCTTGCTTATCATTATTTGGCACAAAAATCCTCAATATTTCGTGCACGTCATGGTGCTGTAACGGGAATTTCCTGGAAACAAATACATAGTCGTTGGGAGAATTCGCTTCTTCTTGACGAGAATATGCAGGAAAAATTTTGGATATGGCTTTCTAGTCAATACATGGGAAATGCACCAACAAAAGGCCATACATACACATGGATAAGCAAACATTTGGCTGATGGCAAAGGGCGGATTTCACCAAGGATTTTTTTAACGGCAATAAAAGGAGCTTTAGTTGAATCAGTAAAAACGCATTCAGCTCATACCCATATTCTTCACCATGAGGCAATACGTGAGGGTGTGCGTATTGCTAGCGTCAACCGCGTTTCGGAACTTGATAACGAATATAAGTGGGTCAGAAATGCTGTTGAAGCTATTAAAACAGCTGGTAAAACTGTGCCAATGGATTGGTCAACTTTGCGACCATTATGGCGTGCAGGTAAGCCAGGCGTGATTTCTCAAATAGAAGCAAAACATAGTACAGAAAACGCATTAATTCCATGGGATGAAAAAGCTGGAATCGATGAGAAGATTGTAGCTTTGCGTGACACTATGGAAAGTATTGGCGTACTACAGATTCGCCAACGATCAGGCGAGGACAGAGTAGATTTGCCAGACATTTACCGCCTTGCCTACAAAATTGGTCGTGCTGGTGGAATAGCGGTAAACAGGAAAAAATGAACTAATTTGAATATGAGCAGTTTTACACAAACCACAGAACCCGTCGAATCCGCGATCGACTTCAAAGACGACCGCCCGGTTGACCTGACCCTCTTGGTGCGGGGCTACGAAGTCGTCATCGGCTTTGAAACCCATTCCCAGCTCTCCACCAACAGCAAGATTTTCAGCCGTGCCTCCACCGCTTTCGGTGCCGAGCCGAATACGCAAGCCTGCGCTGTGGATTTAGCCTTACCCGGCACCCTGCCGGTGATGAACAAGGGCGCGGTCGAGCGCGCCATCCAGTTTGGCCTCGCCATCGGCGCACGCATCGCGCCACGCAGCATTTTTGCGCGTAAAAACTACTTTTACCCCGATTTGCCCAAGGGCTACCAAATCAGCCAGTTTGAGATTCCGGTGGTGCAGGGCGGTTCGGTCGAGTTTTTCCTCGGTGATACTAAAAAATCAGTGCGACTGGTGCGTGCGCATCTGGAAGAAGACGCCGGCAAGTCGCTGCATGAAGACTTTGTGGGTCAATCGGGCATCGACTTGAACCGCGCCGGCACGCCGCTGTTGGAAATCGTCACCGAGCCCGACATGCGCTCCAGCGCCGAGGCGGTGGCCTACGCCAAAGAACTGCACAAAATCGTCACCTGGATCGGCATTTGCGACGGCAACATGCAGGAAGGCAGCTTCCGTTGCGACGCCAACGTCTCGGTGCGCAAGCCCGGCGACAAGTTTGGCACGCGCCGCGAGATCAAAAACCTGAACAGCTTCAAGTTCATGCAGCAGGCGATTGACTACGAGGTGCGCTGGCAGATCGAGCAGATCGAAGACGGCCACCCCATCGAGCAGGCCACCGTGCTGTTCAACCCCGACACCGGCGAAACCCGCGCCATGCGCACCAAGGAAGACGCCGCCGATTACCGCTACTTCCCCGACCCCGATTTGCCGCCGCTGGTGATTGCGGATGAGTGGGTGGCGCGAGTCCGCTCCGAGATGACCGAGCTGCCGCGTGTGATGGCGGCGCGTTTTGTGGCGAATTATGGGTTGTCCGAGTATGACGCGACGCAGTTGACGCAGAGCAAGGCGGTGGCGGCGTATTTTGAGGCTGCTACCAAGGTATGTGGGCAGGCGAAGTTGGCCTGCAACTGGATCATGGGCGAGGTGTCACGACGACTAAATGCAGAAGAAATCGGCATTGAACGCTGCCCAGTTCAATCTGATCAGCTTGGATGGATGATTAGCAGGATCAGTGATGGCACTATTTCAAACAGTGGAGCCAAGACAGTGCTAGACACACTTTGGTCTGGATCTGGTTCGGCTGTTGGTAACCTGACCCTTCCGATGCCCACACTGAATGCGAGCATGAGTAGTCAATCGGCAATTGACGCCATCATCGACGCCGAAGGCCTCAAACAAATGAGCGACACCGGCGAGCTGGAAGCCATCATCGACGCAGTTTTGGCATCCAACGCCAAATCCGTCGAAGAATACAAAGCCGGCAACGCCAAAGCCTTCAACGCCCTGGTCGGCCAAGCCATGAAAGCCACCAAAGGCAAAGGCAACCCGGCGCAGGTGAACGAGTTATTGAAGAAGAAGTTGGGTTAATTCAGAGTCAAATTTGCTATTTTATTGATAGCTACTTTGGTAATAAATACGCCGGCTAGAGGCATAAAATAGTCTCCAAAATCGGTTTTAACCCGATTTATACCCCGTACCGGTCCCGATACGCTTTGATCGCCGCCTCATGCACCTGCTGCGCGGGGTCGGCGGTGGTAGCGAGGTAGTCCAGCAAATCCTTCAAACTGGCAATCGTGCAGACCTGCATGCCCAGCTGGTTGCGGACGAATTGCACCGCGCTGTAGGGTACGTCCACGGTAGCGCCAGCTGCGTCCTTTTCAGTCGCTTTTTCCTGCCTATCCAAGGCAATCGCCACCGCAGCCGGCGTCGCGCCTGCCGCTTTGATGAGGGCGATGGATTCGCGGGTGGCGGTGCCGGCGGACATCACGTCATCGACGATCAGCACGCGGCCTTGCAGTTTGGCGCCCACCAGCGTGCCGCCTTCGCCGTGGTCTTTGGCTTCTTTGCGGTTGTAGGCAAAGGGCACGTTGCGGCCTTGGCGTGCCAATTCCACGGCCACGGCTGCGCCCAGCGGGATGCCTTTGTAGGCGGGGCCAAAAATCATGTCGAACTCGATGCCGCTGGCAATCAGGCTTTTTGCGTAAAATTCGGCCAACTTGCCCAGTTTGGCACCGTCGTCAAACAAGCCGGCGTTGAAAAAATAGGGGCTCAAACGGCCTGCTTTGGTTTTAAACTCACCAAATCCCAAAACGCCGCATGCCAGGGCGAATTTGACGAAATCCTGCGCTAATTTGTTGTCGTTACTCATAATCTTTATATGTCCACATCATTGTTCAAACTCACCAGTCTCAATCTCAACGGCATCCGCTCTGCCAGCAGCAAAGGCTTGGCCGCTTGGATTGAAAAGTCACAACCCCATTGTATTTGCGTCCAAGAGGTCAAAGCGCAGTATGCCGACATGAAAGACAAGTTTGAAGAAATCGCTGGTATGAAAGGCTATTTCCACTTTGCCAAAAAAAAGGGCTACTCTGGCGTAGGCGTGTATACCAAAGAGACGCCGACAGCGGTGATTGTCGGCATTGGCAATAGCCCGGAATTTGCCGAGTTCAACGCAGAAGGCCGCTACGTCGAGCTGCGTTTTGACACGCCGTCGCGCAAATTCTCCATCATCAGCTGCTATTACCCCAGTGGCTCGTCGGGCGAAGAGCGGCAACAGGCGAAGTTCCGCTTTTTGGCGCTGATTTACCCACATTTGATGCAGCTGAAAACCGAGCGAGAGTTTATTTTGTGCGGCGACATCAACATCGCCCACCAAGAGGCCGATTTGAAAAACTACAAAGGCAACAAGAAAAACAGCGGATTTTTGCCAGAAGAACGCGCCTGGATGACGCAGCTACTGCATCTAGAAGGGTGTGGCTTGATGGACGTCTACCGCCTGCTGCAGCCCGACACGACCGAGACCTGTTACACGTGGTGGAGCAACCGTGGCCAAGCGTATGCGAACAACGTGGGTTGGCGGCTGGACTACCACTTGGCTACGCCAAAAGTAGCAGCTTTGGCCAAACATGAAGAAATCTATAAAGCCGAGCGCTTCTCAGACCACGCGCCTATCACGATCAGTTACGATTTTTCCAGCTTCTAAATGCAGTTGAGGTGATTTGACGACAAGTTTCTTGCCGCTTTGGTGCATGATACAAACATAGTCATTGATATTATTTAGGAGCAACTTCGTATGAACACTTCATTCAAACTCATTTTTGGTAGCGTTGCCGTGGCTGTCTTGGCGGCTTGTAGCGGCAGCATTGACGACTCTTTCTTTCAGGCAGACGCCATCACCCCAGGCGTAGGCAATGTTTGTATCGAAGGTGCGCTGATTTCCCCGAATGGTAACGAAGCCAAAGAAACCGTGTCGCGTTTGCGCCAGTTTTACGGAAGTACAGCCACCACAGAAACCACCGTACATGCTGCGGTAGGTTTTGATGCAACGTGTACGGCTTTCAAAGACAAGCCAGCGGCTAACACCATCATCACCAACGATTACTATAAAAACACCATCATTCCAGCAACAAAAATTTGATGTTGCAGCTGGTCGGTTGTTCGGCTAACTGAGCCTTTATGATGGCGGCATGACTACCCGCCAACTAGCTACTACCGATACCACCTCGCCAGCTGCTGGCAAACTTGCCAAGCGCAGCTGGGTAGAGACCCTCAAAGTTTATTTAGAGCCACCCACGCTGCGCATGCTACTGCTGGGTTTCGCGGCGGGGCTGCCCTTGCTGTTGGTTCTAGGCACACTCAGTTTTCGCCTGCGCGAAGCCGGCATTGACCGCACGACGATAGGTTTTTTAAGCTGGGTCGGTTTGGCCTACGGCTTCAAATGGGTATGGTCGCCCTTGGTGGACAGAATGCCGATACCGCTACTCACGCCGTGGCTAGGCCGCAGGCGCAGTTGGTTATTGCTGTCGCAACTCTTCATCATGGCGGGATTGGCGGGGATGGCGCTAACGAATCCGCAAAACGATTTGCAAAGCATGGTGTGGTTTGCGGTGGCGGTTGCGTTTGGCTCGGCCACGCAAGACATTGCGCTGGACGCTTATCGCATTGAATCCGCCGATGTTGACCGCCAAGCAGCCATGGCCAGCGCCTATATGACGGGCTACCGCATTGCGATGATTTGGGCGGGGGCTGGCGTGTTTTGGGTGGCGGCCTTTGCTGAAGTGGCTCCTGTAGCTGCTGCTACGGGGGAAGTGGCAAAAGCGGTTTACCAACACAGCGCGTGGCAGACAGCGTATTTGGTCATGGCGGCGTCCATGCTTTTAGGCGTCATCACCGTGTTTTGGTCACCTAAACCGGCAGAACGCGCGTTTATTCCCACTAAAAACGCCGCAGATTGGCTCAAAGGCGCTCTCATCGAGCCGTTTGCCGACTTCATCCGCCGTTACAAATGGCATGCCGCACTGATTTTGGCGCTGATCGCCACCTACCGCATCTCCGACGTCGTCATGGGCATCATGGCGAACCCGTTTTATGTCGATATGGGTTACACCAAACTGGAGGTGGCGAATGTCACCAAGGTGTTTGGCGTCATCATGACGCTGGTCGGCGCGTTCATCGGTGGCGTGCTGTCCATGCGCTTTGGCGTGATGCGGATTTTGATGTTGGGCGCGGTGTTGAGTGCCGTCAGCAACCTGCTGTTCGCCTGGCTGGGCGGTCGCGGGCACGACTTGACGGCGCTGGTGTGGGTGATTTCGGCTGACAATTTGTCCAGCGGTATCGCCTCGGCGGCGTTCATTGCCTATTTGTCCAGCCTGACAAATATCAACTATTCCGCCACGCAATACGCGCTGTTCAGCTCCATGATGTTGCTGTTGCCGAAGTTTATAGCGGGTTATTCGGGCAAATACGTCGACGCGTTTGGCTACACCGATTTTTTCACCGCCACGGCCATACTGGGCGCGCCGGTGCTGCTGTTGGTTTGGCTGGCAAGCCGCATTAAAACTCCTGAAACTACGCCGGATTTGTCCAAAACCCCTGAAAACGGCATGCATAGCGTAAATGCTTAATTTATGTGCCAAATATATCAATAGCTGACGTATTTATTGTCTAAGTAGCTATAAAAATAATAGCAAAAGTATGGCAAATAAATCTATTTTTGAGATGTTTTAAGCAGTTTTACATAACTTTACCGCAGCTTTATCGACCAAAACTGACTCTAAGCGCATGATCAAGCGTTATTACCAGCCCCACAGCTACACCGCAAATTTGTCGAAAAACTATGCAACAACAGCTTTTGATGATTGAAGACGACGCCCGCTTGGCCAGCATGGTCAGCGAGTACTTGCGACAAGCGGGCTTCGAAGTCGTCCACGCATTGGACGGTACCAGTGGTTTGGCTGCTCTGCAAAAAGCGCCACCCGCCTTGGTCGTGCTTGATTTGATGCTGCCCGACATGGATGGCTTAGAAATCTGCCGCCGTATCCGCGCACTGGGCGGGGCTGTGGCTAGAACGCCTATTTTGATGCTAACCGCCAAAGGCGATCCGATGGATCGCGTGATTGGCTTAGAAGTCGGTGCTGACGACTATTTGGCCAAACCTTTTGAGCCGCGTGAACTCTTGGCCCGTATTCGCGCGATTTTGCGACGCAGCACTGAATCGGTAGCATCCGCTGAACCAGACGCATCTCAGCCGATTTTGCGCTTTGGCAGCTTGGATATTGACCGCGATGCCCGCATTGTCAGCTTGTCCGGCAAAGAGGTTGATTTGACCTCTTACCAGTTCGATTTGCTGCTCGCGGTGGCTGAGCGCGCTGGCCGGGTGCTGACGCGGGACCAAATCATGGAAGCCGTGCGCGGCCGCGAGTTGGAGGCGTTTGACCGCTCCATCGACGTGCACATGGGCCGCATCCGCGCCGCGATTGAGGTGGATGCGAAGGATCCGAAGCGGATTTTGACGGTTCGTGGTGTGGGCTATGTGTTTGCGAAACAACAAGATTGATGCGAAGTCAAATCCCCCTTTACAAGGTTTCGCCCCTTTTTCAAAGGGGGGAATAAGATGAATACCTCACCGCATCAACCCTTCTTCAACCGCCTCTACGTTCGCATTTGGTTGGCGGTGGTGCTGGCCGTCGCGGTGCTGATCTTCTTGGTCGGCTGGGCTTGGCGCGAAAGTGCGGAGCGCAAGCTGGTGGACTACAGCGCCTCGCCCGTGGTGCGTGAGGTGGTGGTGCGCAACGCCGCCGGCGAGGTCGTCGGCACCGCCATCGCCGCGCCGCGTGTGCCGGGCATGGGTGCGGGAACAGAGTTTTCAGTCACGCTGGACAAGCCCTTGGCCGCTGGTGAAGTCATGGGTTTGCAAATGCCACGGGCACGCCGCTTGAACCCGCAAACGGGCGAGCTAGAGCAGATTTCTCCGCAAGAATTGCGTGAACGAATGGGTCGCGCGGTTCGCATGAATAGGGACAGGGCTGATCGGCCAGATCATCCATTCGGCCCGGGCGGCCCGCCCGGCGGCCCAGCGGACAAAAGCTGGTTCACCCCCCCCTTTGGCTTCGTCTGGATGCTGATGTTGGTCGGCCTCGCCGTGGCGCTGGGCACCTACCCGCTGATTCGCCGCCTGACCAAGCGCTTGAACACCCTGCAAAGCGGTGTGGAGCAATGGGGGCGGGGCGATTTGTCCACCCGCGTCAAGGTCAGCGGCAACGACGAAGTGGCCTTTTTGGCGGAACGGTTCAACACGGCAGCCAGCCGCATTGAAGCTTTGGTGGGTTCGCACAAATCGCTGCTGGCGAACGCCTCGCACGAGCTTCGCTCACCCTTAACCCGCATCAAAATGGGGCTGGAGCTGATGCACGGGTCGCAGTCTGAAGCGGCATTGCAGCGCCTGAAAGACGAAATCAGCCGAAATATCAACGAGCTAGACCAGTTGATCGCCGAGATTTTGCTCGCCAGTCGCTTAGATTCGGCACAGGCGGATGTGGGCACGTTTGAAACGGTTGATTTGACCGGTTTGGCCGCGGAAGAGTGCGCCAAATCGGGTGCTGAGCTGCAAGTGCTGTCCGAATCCGCCATCGCCGTACAAGGCGTGCCCAAGTTGCTGCGTCGTTTGATGCGCAATTTGTTGGAAAACGCGAACCGTTATGCGATGAAAAGTATGGCTGCGGCAAGCGTTGAGCCCGTTGTGCTGACTTTGGCCATGGATGGTGTTGGCGATGCTAAAACTGCTGTGTTGCGTGTGACCGACCACGGCCCAGGCGTGCCCAAAGAGCTGCGTGAACGCATTTTCGAGCCGTTTTACCGCGCCCCAGGCGCGAGTGAACGCGACGGTGGCGTGGGTTTGGGGCTGGCCTTGGTCAAATCCATCGCCCAGCGTCACGGTGGCAGCGTGCGCTGTGAGGCGGCGGTGTCAGGTCAGGGGGCTTGTTTTGTGGTGACGCTTCCGGTTTAAATCGCTTTCTGAGCGGCATAATCTAAGCATTCTCCGTTCGCCCTGAGCTTGTCGAAGGGTTCGTGTGAAGGCTTCGACAAGCTCAGCCCGAACGGATTTTGTTTTCAACAGGATTCATAAGCTATGGGCAACAGACTCTCACAAATCGCCACCCGCACAGGCGACGCTGGCACCACGGGGCTGGGTGACAACACCCGCGTCTCCAAACACCACTTGCGCATCCATGCCATGGGCGATATCGATGAGTTGAACTCGCACATCGGCGTGCTGTTGTGCGAGACGCTGCCGGATGGCGTGCGGCATGTGTTGGTTGAAATCCAGCACCAGCTCTTCAATT
>JAYWCQ010000091.1:0-14257 GCA_043780435.1 Polaromonas sp. | reverse complement strand
TTAAACGCCTCGATGGATTGATCCATCTTGGTTTCTGCTTGCGTTTTGATTTGAGTTGTTGGCATGCGATCTCCGACAGATTATTCCGAGAGTTTTATTTTAAAAGCTTGTTGCTTAATATTTTGATGACTTAGTTTTACGTGCATATTCACGCATAGACCAAAGTGCCTTCATTTTCACCCATCACGACACGTTTCAGCGCACCGTGCTTGAATATTGAAAATACTTTGATCGGTAATTTTTGCTCACGACATACTGCAAAGGCAGCAGCATCCATGATGCCAAGATTTTTCATCATAGCTTCGTCAAAGCTCAGTCGCTCATAGCGCGTTGCGGCGGGGTCTTTTTTAGGATCAGCCGAGTAGACGCCATCCACTTTGGTTGCCTTGAGAACGACCTCAGCACCAATCTCAGCACCCCGCAACGCTGCCGCTGTATCTGTTGTGAAAAATGGATTTCCCGTTCCTGCAGCAAAAATAACCACTTTACCTTCCTCAAGGTATTGCAGTGCTTTGGGGCGGATGTAGGGTTCGACAACTTGTTCGATATTAATGGCAGACATCACACGCGCTGTTAAACCCGCTTTGTTCATGGTGTCGCCCAAGGCCAATGCGTTCATCACCGTGGCCAACATGCCCATGTAGTCAGCAGTGGCGCGGTCCATTCCAACCGAACCGCCTGCGACGCCCCGGAAAATATTGCCACCACCAATCACTACCGCTACTTCGACACCCATGCGGGTGACTTCAGCGATTTCTTCAACCATACGCACAATGGTGGCCCGATTGATGCCAAAGGCATCGTCCCCCATCAAAGCCTCACCAGACAATTTAAGCAAAATCCGCTTGTAGGCGGGTGCATTGTTCGCTGGCATTGGCTCAGACATAGACGTCTCCTTTGGGTTAATGTTGATACTGCGCTTAGGTTGAGAACTAAGAATCTATGAAAGATTTAAGCTGCTTTAGAAGCGGCAGCCACTTGCGCGGCCACTTCAGCTGCGAAGTCGTCAACCTTCTTCTCAATGCCTTCGCCAACAACGTACAGGGTGAAGCCCTTGATGGTCGTGGCTTTTTCTTTCAACATGGCGGCCACAGTTTGCTTGCCATCTGCAGCTTTAACAAAAACTTGATCGTACAAAGAGACTTCTTTCAAGAATTTTTGCACACCACCTTCGATACGCTTGGCAACGATTTCATCAGACTGCACCGGCTTGCCAGCAGCAGTTGCAACAGCCGCATCTTCAGCCGCTTTAGCCGCAGCCACTGAACGCTCTTTAGCAACCAATTCGGCTGGCACTTCTGCGCTGGACAATGACACTGGCTTCATGGCCGCAATGTGCATCGCCACGTCTTTGGCAGCTACTTCATCACCTTCAAACTCGACAACCACACCGATACGTGTGCCGTGCAAGTAAGTAGCCAACTTAGCACCGCCGGCGGAATGCTTGAAACGGCGAAAGCTCATGTTTTCGCCAATTTTACCGATCAGGCCTTTGCGCACATCTTCCAATGTTGGGCCAAAACCATCCAAGCTGAAAGCCAACGCGCCCAAGGCGACGATGTCGGCTGGGTTGTGCTTTGCGACCAAATCCGCAGCAGCTTGCGCCAAACCCAGGAAGCTATCGTTCTTAGTCACAAAGTCAGTTTCGCAGTTCACTTCAAGCATCGCGCCTGTTGTGCCATTGACGCTGCACATCACCACGCCTTCGGCAGTGATACGGTCAGACGCTTTGCTGGCCTTGCTTCCAAGCTTAACGCGGAGCAACTCTTCTGCTTTGTCCATGTCGCCTACAGCTTCTGTCAGGGCTTTTTTGCATTCCATCATTGGGGCATCGGTCTTGGCGCGCAGTGCGGCTACCATGCTGGCGGTAATGGCAATTGTTGGGGTGGTCATATTTAACTCCTACTCAATATTCAATATATTTAAAATTACTACTTGTTGTCAACTAATTTTGGCTAAAAAAAGAGGGCAACCAGTGCCCCTCTTTTCTGCTTAGCTAGTCTAAGCGCGAGGGCAAAACTTGCGTTTATGCCGCTGGCGTCTCTTCAACTTCTACGAACTCGTCTGCGCCTTCAGGCTTAGCAGCCTTCACAACTTCGTTAGAGCGGTTGTTGCGACCTTCAATGATCGCATCAGCAATACCGCGCGCATACAAAGCAACCGCTTTAGATGAGTCGTCGTTACCTGGAATGATATAGTCAATGCCTTCTGGTGAGTGGTTAGAGTCAACGACACCAATCAATGGAATACCCAATTTGCGAGCTTCCAAGATAGCAATTTTGTGGTAGCCGACGTCGATCACGAAAATCGCATCTGGCAAACCAGTCATGTCTTGAATGCCGCCCATGTCGCGCTCAAGCTTGGCCATTTCACGGGCAAACATGAGTTGTTCTTTTTTGCTCAAAGCGTCAAGACCAGCTTCTTGCTGGACTTTCATTTCTTTCAAACGCTTGAGAGAGATTTTGACCGTTTTGAAGTTGGTCATCATGCCACCCAACCAGCGCTGGTCAACGAAAGGTACGCCTGCGCGCAATGCTTCTGTTGACAAAATTTCGCGCGCTTGGCGCTTGGTGCCGACCATCAAAACGGTACCGCCGTTTGCCGTCAATTGACGCACAAACTTGGTTGCCTCTTGGAACATCGGGAGCGATTTTTCCAAGTTGATGATGTGAATTTTGTTGCGATGACCAAAAATAAACGGAGCCATCTTAGGGTTCCAGAAACGAGTTTGGTGTCCAAAATGAACGCCCGCATCCAGCATTTCACGCATTGTTACTGACATGATTAATTCCAATTCAATCAAAAGGTTAGGTCTAAAATCAGTCCGATTTGTGACAACGAGGTTTGAAACTTTGACAAACCACTTTGCGCAACACCTTGGATGGACTGATTCGCGAATAACTTCACCCTATTAGCACAGTAGCTGTGCATAGCTGGTAAAGCCGTTCGATTATAGCATGGCACCCTGCACCTCTCCTCTATCAACGATAATATCGACAATCCAAGCAAGGCATTCACTTTTCGCCGCGCGCTCCCCTCATATTCCGTCCAGAAATACCGCATTTATCCATGAAAATTGCCATAGTTGGCGCAGGCGTCATTGGCGTCACCACAGCTTTCGAGCTGGCGTGTGATGGCCACGAAGTAACCGTTTTTGAGCGCAACTCAGCCGTTGCCGTCGAGTCCAGCTTTGCCAATGCCGGCATCCTCGCACCGGGCTACGTCGCCCCGTGGGCCATGCCGGGCATGCCCGCCCAAGTGCTGAAGCAGCTGTTCAGTCGCCATGCGCCCGTTAAGATCAAGCTTCCATTAACCCGTGCCGAACTGGCCTGGATCGGCCACTGGCACCGCGCCTGCAAGCTGGATACCTATCTCTCCAACCGCAGCCGCATGCAGACTCTGGCCAGCTATAGCCATGATAGATTACATGCCATCACAGAGCATTTGGCACTGGAGTATGAACGCAATGAGGGCCTGTTGGTGTTGCTGCGCAGCGAAAAAGACGCCGAACTCATCCAACCCAGCTTGCAGGCGCTGCAAGAAAGCGGTTTGCCATTCCATACAATCAGCGTCTCAGAGGCGCGTTTGATTGAGCCCGCCCTGAACCCGGACAATGACTTTTTCGGCGCCCTCCACATGCCCGGTGATGCAGTGGGAAACTGCCGTGAGTTTACTTTGCTGCTCAAATCGGAGGCGCAAGAATTAGGCGTTAAATTTGAACTAAATACACATGTAACCGGCATATCATATGTCAATGACGCTACATTAAATATAGCAAATGAGGACCAACCACGCCGTTTCGACGCCATCGTCATGTGCGCCGGCATGGCCAGCGTGGAGTTGATGAAACCGATTTTAAAACCCTTGCAACGTAAACTGCCGCTCATCCCCGTCTACGGCTATTCCATCAGCGCGCAAGTGCGTGAAGACCTCAACGCGCCTCGCAGCGCCTTGATAGATGAGCACTACAAAGTGGCGATTTCGCGCATGGGCAACCGCGTACGCGTCGCTGGCAGCGCTGAAATAGGCGGCTCGCTAGATAACAAGCAAGTTAGCGCGATTTCAACCCTGTACAAAGTACTGCAAGATTGGTTTCCAGGTGCCGCACACATCTCCAACATGGGCGCCAGCGTGACCGAATGGAAAGGCGCTCGCCCTATGCTGCCCGACGGCCCACCGGTTTTAGGTGCCAGTGGCGTACCGAATATTTGGCTGAATTTGGGGCATGGCTCCAGCGGCTGGGCTCTGAGCTGCGGGAGTGCGCGGGTACTGGCAGATTTGATCGCTAAGCGTCAGCCAGATGTCGATGTTAGCGGCATGACGATTGAGCGTTTTTAGTTAAAATTTGAATATTTAACAACTTTTATTGATTTTTAAGAACTTTTATGACCACTCCGCACCAATTCGACGTTGTCATCATTGGCGCAGGTGCAGCTGGCTTGTTCTGTGCGGGCTTGGCTGGACAGGCAGGTTTGAAAGTTTTGGTCATTGACCACAGCGACAAAGTGGCTGAAAAAATCCGTATTTCGGGCGGTGGACGCGCAAACTTCACCAACAAAGACGTTAGCCCCGCAAATTTTCTGAGCGAAAACCCGCATTTTTGCCGCAGCGCCCTTTCCCGCTACACCCCGCGCGACTTCATCGCGCTGATGGACAAGCACGGCATTGCTCACCATGAAAAACACAAAGGCCAGCTGTTTTGCGACAACTCAGCACAGGATTTGATCGACATGTTGCTCAAAGAATGTGAGGCCGGCGGCGTGCAGCGCTGGCAGCCGTGCCAAGTGCAAAACCTTCGGGAAATTACTGAAAATCATGAAAATCCAGATGAATCACCCGAAAATAGTTCAATTTTCGACTCTAGCCGGCGTATTAATTACCTAAACCGCTATGAAATTAATAGCAATCAAGGCGTCATAAAAACCCCAAGCATCGTCATCGCCACTGGTGGATTGTCCATCCCGAAGATTGGCGCGACGGATTTTGGCTACAGGGTTGCCAAACAGTTCAACCTGCGCATGGTCGAGCCACGCCCTGCCCTGGTGCCGCTGACTTTTGAAGACGATGCTTGGTTGCCTTACGCAAACTTGGCTGGTTTGGCGTTGCCAGTCGTAATCGAAACCGGCACTAAAAAGTCTAAATCAAACGGAAAAGCCGCATTTTCAGAAGATTTACTCTTCACGCACAAGGGCTTGAGCGGCCCCGCTGTTTTGCAAATTTCAAGCTTTTGGCGTGAGAACGGCACCATTAAACTCAATTTAACACCAAATACAGACGTTTTAGCGCTCTTACAGCAATCCAAGGCACGCTCCCACAAATTGGTGGCTAACGAGTTAGCTAAACTTGTCCCTTCACGCCTAGCCGACGCTTGGACCAGCACCGACACCACCCTGCAGCGCCCCATGAGTGACGTACCCGACAAAGCCTTGACGCAATTGGCGCAACGGCTATCAAACTGGGAGCTGACGCCCACGGGCACCGAAGGTTACAAAAAGGCCGAAGTCACGCTGGGTGGAGTCGATACGCGGGATGTGTCTTCGCAAACCATGGAATCCAAGCAGTCAGGGCTGTATTTCATTGGCGAGGTGCTGGACGTGACCGGCTGGCTGGGCGGCTACAACTTCCAGTGGGCTTGGGCGAGTGCGTTTGCCTGTGCTCAAGGTTTAGCGCAAGGGTTGAAGACCAAAACACTTGAGCGACGACAAATTAAACCAACTCTCGATCCGTCAACTCCTTCTTGACATACGCATAAAACACTGGCGCAGCCACCAAGCCCGGCATGCCAAACAGCGTTTCCATTACCAAAATAGCGGTCAACATTTCCCATGCGCGGGCGTTGATTTTGCTGCCGATGATGCGGGCGTTTAAGAAGTATTCCAGTTTGTGTATCACGGCCATAAAAACCAGCGACGCCACGGCTATATGTAGCGAGTGCGAGAGCCCGACGATAACGATGACGGTGTTCGACACAATATTGCCCACCACAGGAATCAAGCCCACCAAAAAGGTGATGGCGATCATGCTTTTGGTCAAGGGCAAATGCACGCCTGCCATTGGTAAAATCACCAACAAATAAATCGCGGTGAAAGCGGTATTGATCAGTGAAATGCGCAGTTGGGCATAGACTATTTTGCTGAACATCAGGTTCAAATTGACAATGCGGTCCAGCATAGCTTTGGCAAAAGGGCGATAATCGTTTTCTGTCGTCGCTTCTTGCAGGGCAGCCATGCTGCCAATGATCATGCCTAAAACGAGTTGCAAGACGACATGCCCCGCCTCTTTACTTAAGCCTTTTGCTTCTGCAGAATGTTCGCGCAGCCATTCGGTCAACCACACGCGCAGCGCAACGACGCCGTCGGGCAAATTGGTGCTCACCCATAACGGGAGCTGGTTACGCGAACCCTCAATCATATCGGCCAGTTTTTGCAGCAAGTGTTGAAGATTGCTCGCATCACTTCGCAAAAAAATCACGACAGCCCAAATGCCGGCACTGAAGAGCAAAACAATCAACGACGACAACATCACCACGGCAATCGTGCGCGCTTGCGTGCTGCTGTAGCGCTTTTCAATCGTAGGCACCAGCAAATGGGCCAGGGAATACACCAGCAAACCCGAAAACAAGGCAACCAGCATGCTGAATTTCACAACGAGGAAAAGCGCTATCGCCGCCAGAATGTAAGAGCAGATTTCTGGCGTTGTGAGCGTGTTTGTTTCAACGATGTTTTCAGTAGTCATATGAAAATGTACCCCAAAATCAACACGCCTGAGTAGCAGTGACAAATGCAAACGAAAAATGGGTATAATCCTAGACTTTACTGCTGCACTCATGAGCCATTGTTCTGTGTAGCAACAAATACCCCGCGCGGGGCCACGATCTTCCCAGCGCAAATTATTTTCGGAAAATATTTTTTCATGACCACTATCCGTTTAAAAGAGAATGAGCCGTTTGATGTTGCACTGCGCCGCTTTAAGCGCCAGATCGAGAAATTGGGTCTATTGACCGACCTGCGCGCTCGTGAGTTTTACGAGAAGCCAACAACAGAGCGTAAGCGTAAAAAATCTGCTGCTGTCAAGCGCAACTACAAGCGTATTCGCTCTATGCAGTTGCCTAAGAAAATGTACTAATCGTACAGCTTTCGAGCACAAAACAAGCCCGCACGATCTAATCTGCGGGCTTTTTTACTTTGTGGACTATTCAAAGGACGAATAAAAATGTTACTCAAAGAACAAATCACCGAAGACATGAAAACCGCCATGCGCGCCAAAGACGCTGAGCGCTTGGGCACGATTCGCCTGCTCTTGTCTGCCTGCAAGCAAAAAGAAGTGGACGAACGCGTCGTTTTGGACGACACAATGGTCATCGCCATCATCGACAAAATGATCAAGCAGCGCAAAGACAGCATTGACGCTTTCACCAAAGCCGATCGCAAAGACATGGCCGACAAAGAAGCAACCGAAATCACTGTGCTTCAAGGCTACTTGCCAGTGCGTATGACGTCTGATGAAGTGCTGGCCGCCGTGAAAGCCATCGTCGCCACACTAGGTGCTGCAGGCCCTGGCGACATGGGCAAAGTCATGGGCGCAGCCAAAGCGCAATTGGCGGGCAAGGCTGAGATGGGGCAAGTCTCTGCAGCGGTGAAGGCTGCGCTGGCAAACTGAGAATCATTGAGTCTAATGATTCAATCTGGTGCTAGAGAATAATCCCAATGCGTAGGCATGTGTGCCTGCATACTTCGTACTTTTCGCTCTAGCACTTCGATGCGATTGAGATGACTCAGCAGTATGGCCACCGTGAACAGGTCCAAATCGTAATCTTGCCGCATCTTGCCCACTTCGCGCAGCGGCGTTACCCACTCGGCACTGAACAAGCGCTCAAACATCAGCGGTGATTGGGATGGCGCGGGTGGCAGTGGCGGGAGCGCTTTGTAGTCCACCAGTTCATCCAGCTCCAGTGTGCTCATACCGCAGCAGCGCGACAGCTCAGAAATTGTCACGGTTTCCGTGGCATCAAGCCACATCCATTCAACTTGTTGTTGTGCCATGTGAATTCTCCTTGTGCGGTTTGGTTGAACTTTTAGGCGGATCAAAAGTCGCCAAGTTGGCCAATTCTTGGTACAACTCGCGTTCACGGTCTGTCAAAGTGGCTGGTATGTCGATGCGCGCCAAAGCATAAAGATGACCTCGACCTTTTTTGGGGTCCTCGCCATCCACCACCTTAGATCCATTCGACAATCCGCGCCCGCGCAAACGTAGCTTGCGGCCAGAGCGCGTGCCTGCAGGCACCGTCAATAGCACAGGCTCATCCAGCGTCTGCACTTGCAATTCAACGCCCAGTGCGGCTTCCCACGGGGTAAGCACCAAATCAAAATACAAGTCATGACCATCGGTTCGGAAGATGGGGTGTGGCAACAAGGCGATGTGCAGGTAAATATCACCGTCAGCGCCCCCGTTACGCCCCTTACCACCTTTGCCACGAAGACGCAGTTTTTGCCCCGCACGCACGCCAGCGGGAATCGTCACCTCTAAGGTACGGCTGCCTTTTTCGTCGGCCAATTCCAAGTTCATCTTGCTACCACGGTGGGCGTCTTCTAGCTTGATGTGAACCGTGTTTTCATAATCTCTACCGTTCATAGGCATGGACTCACGCGGTGCACTTCTTGGATCGCCAGCGCGTCCGCGTCCCATGGCTGCGAACAAGTCCGACAAATCGATATCGTCAAAAGTCGCGCTATTGCCATAGTTGCCGCCGCCATGTTCTTGTCGCCACTGCGGCGGCGGTGAGAATTCCTCGCCTATGGGTTGTTTGCCAAGTTGGTCATACGCCGCGCGCTTTTCAGTATCTTTCAACGTGGCGTAGGCCTCGCCCGCTTCTTTGAATTGCGCTTCGGCGTTGGGCTCTTTGGACACATCAGGGTGATACTGACGCGCCAATTTGCGATACGCTTTTTTGATCTGATCTACGTCAGCGTCTCGCGGTACGCCCAGCACAGCGTAGTAATCTTTGTATTTCATGTTGAAAACGCCATTGATTCCAAACTGCCAGTCTAGAACCGTCACGGCGCTGCGTCTGTAGGATAAGACGCATAAAAAGACGCTTTATTCGTTGTTTACTTGCCGTGAATCAACTCCCCGCGACTTTCATGCGGTTCAACAATACCGAACCCATCGTTTTCGAGCCCGACACATAGGTATCCGCCCCCACAGCCTTTATACCTTTCAGCATGGTTTTGAAGTTACCAGCGATGGTGATTTCATGCACGGGGAAGGCGATCACGCCGTTTTCCACCCAAAAGCCGCTGGCACCGCGTGAATAGTCGCCCGTCACGCCGTTCACGCCTGAGCCCATCAGCTCGGTGACGAACAAGCCAGTTCCGAGCTTGCGCAGCATTTCGTCCAAATCGTCACCCGCCTTGGTTCGCGTGGACGTCATGGTTAAATTGTGCGATCCACCCGCATTGCCTGTCGTTTTCATGCCCAATTTACGGGCGCTGTAGCTGCCTAAAAAGTAGCCTTCGACGATGCCAGATTTGATGACTTGCCGCGCTTTGACGCGCACGCCTTCATCGTCAAACGGTGAGCTGCCGTTGCCGCGCACGACAAACGGGTCGTCTATCACGTTGATGTGTTTGGGCAGCACCTGCTTGCCCAGTGAATCGAGCAAAAACGAGCTCTTACGGTATAAAGCCCCGCCGCTGATGGCGTTGACCAATCCGCCCAGCAAACCGCCGGCTACGGGCGATTCAAACAACACTGGGCATTCGGTTGTGGGGATTTTGCGAGACTTCAGGCGGCTCAGCGCACGCTGCGCGGCGTAGCGGCCAATGGCTTGGGCAGATGCCAAATCGTCAATATTGCGTGCCGTGCTGTACCAGCCGTCGCGCTGCATGTCATCGCCACGACCCGCGATGGGGGACACCGACATCGACTGCCGTGAACTGGCATAGCCGCCCCTAAACCCATGCGTGTGCGCGCTGAAAAAGTGGCTTTGCTGGGCCGAGACACCCGCGCCTTCGCTGTTGGTGATGAATCTTTTGCTGGTGCTCAAGGCCGCAGCTTCGCACTCCAGCGCCAGCACAGCGGCCTGCTCGCTCGTCACCGCCCAGGGGTGAAACAGGTCTAAATTGATGGCGGCAATTTCGGCTTCGGTGGCGATATCGGCTTGATCTGGCAGCGCCGCAAACGGATCTTCCGCCGTGAAACGGGCAATGTCGAACGCGGCTTGCACGGTGCGTTCAATGGCGGCTTTGGAGAAATCAGACGTGCTGGCGTTGCCGCGTCGCTGCCCCACATACACCGTCACGCCCAATGATTTGTCACGGTTGCGCTCCACGTTTTCCAGCTCGCCTTTGCGCACCGAGACGCTCAAACCGCAGCCTTCCGAGGCATCCGCACCCGCGTCCGTCGCGCCGATTTTTTTGGCATGGGCGATGGCGCTGTCCACCAAATCTTCAAAAAATGGGCGGGAATAGGCGAAACCGGCTGATTTAGTGTCGGTTTTAGAGGCTGGTGAGGACTTCAAAGAGGTGTTTTTCATTGGTTTATTCATGTTCAAGCGCTTATGATACTTGCTTACTCAGACATCAGAGAAAAACGCAATCATGGCAGGAAAATTTAAAAAAGGTTATTACGTCAACGGGCATTTTGTCGCGGAGGACAGCGCGGTTGACCTAGAGCTCAAACGCGAGATGAAAGGTAGGCACGAAACCAGCCGCACCGACGACAAACGCGAAAGCGACGAGCTGCAGGCCTTGGGCGAAAGCCTGCTGATCCTCAGCGCCGACCAGCTGGAAGCCATCGGCTTGGGCGAAAAACTGTTGGACGCCCTGGCCGAGACCCGCCGCATCACCAACTTTGAAGGCCGCCGCCGCCAGATGCAGTTTGTCGGCAAGCTGATGCGCAAACTGGAGCCCGAGATGATCGAGGCCGCCAAAGCAGCCATTGTCAACAAAACCACCGGCTCCGCCGCCGACAAAATGGCCCTGCACGTCGCAGAAAAGTGGCGCGACGACCTGATCGCCAACGACGACGCGTTCCAGCGCTGGATAGGCATCAAGCCCGAAACCGACACCCAGCAACTCCGCGCCCTGATCCGCCAAGCCCGCAAAGACCAAGAAGCCATGGTCAAAGCCCCCGCCGGCACGCCGCACCGCCAAGGACGCGCGTATCGGGAGATTTTCTTGTTGGTGCGGGAGGGGTTGGAGTATGAGGATAGGGATGACTCGGTGGAGTAAATCTTCTTTTTGGCTCCAAATTACTATTAATTTCATAGCACTTTAGGCAATAAATACGCCGGCTAGATGCCAATATAACCTCTAAAAATCATCAATAAAATGATAGCAAGTACATCTTCCGCGAATAACCCACACGACCTCATCAAAATCGGCATCGTCTCCATCAGCGACCGCGCTTCTACGGGGGTGTATGAGGACAAAGGCTTGCCTGCGCTGCAAAGCTGGTTGACTGCGGCGTTGCAAAACACGATCACCTTTGAACCTCGGCTGATTCCGGATGAAACGGCCAAAATCAGCGCGACTTTGGTGGAACTGGTCGATTTGGGTTGTTCACTGGTGCTGACCACGGGCGGCACGGGACCTGCACTGCGGGACGTGACGCCGGAGGCGACGCTGGCGGTGGCGGACAAGGAGATGCCGGGGTTTGGGGAGCAGATGCGGCAGATCAGCCTGAAATTTGTACCGACGGCGATTTTGTCGCGGCAGGTGGCGGTGATTCGTGGCAACAGCCTGATCATCAATCTGCCCGGGCAGCCCAAGGCGATTGCCGAGACGCTGGAAGGACTGAAAAACGCCGATGGCTCACAGGCGGTGGCAGGGATTTTTGCCGCTGTGCCTTACTGCGTTGATTTGATTGGCGGTCCATACATGGAAACGAATGACGCGGTGTGCAAGGCGTTTAGGCCAAAAACTGCGATTCGGGCTCCTAAAGCTTGAATCCGAAGCTGGTTTTGTTCCCCACTTTGGAAAAGGGGGGCTTTATTGATCAGGCCCAGTGAAGTTTTAAGTTTTCCCCGTTCGCCCTGAGGTGTCGAAGGGGTATATCATCGGGGACGGTTCGATACCTCAGCGCGAACGGGTTGTAGCTCGAAGCGAACGGTCACTAGCTACTTCCCAATCAACTGATTCAACTTCTCCGCCTCAAAGCATTCTTTGAGCGACGCATCACTCGGCACACAATCGCCCACTTTGCCAGTGCGAACCAGTTGCTCTAGAGCTTGCCACAGCAGCGCGATTTGGTGGTCGTGCGTGGTGGCGCTGCTGACCAAGCCGCGTAGGGCTTGGCTGACGGGGTCGTCTTCGGTGGTGATGCCGTAGGCATTGAATTTCGGGTCTGCCGTCGTGACATCTGCACTCACGCCCTCTTTACTCAAAATAATACGCGCGGGAATGCCCACCGCCGTCGCACCTGCTGGCACAGGTTTGATAACCACTGCGTTGCTGCCGATTTTGGCGTTGTCGCCCACGATGAAGCCGCCTAAAACCTTGGCTCCGGCGCTGACCACCACGTTTTTACCCAGTGTGGGGTGGCGTTTGGCACCTTTGTAGAGCGATGTGCCGCCCAAGGTGACACCTTGGTAAATCGTGCAACCGTCGCCGATTTCAGCGGTTTCACCCACGACAACACCCATGGCATGGTCGAAAAACACGCGCTCGCCCACGATGGCCGCAGGGTGGATTTCGATGCCGGTCAACATGCGTGACAGGTTAGAAACGAAGCGTGCCAGCCATTTGAACCCCATGTTCCAGCAGCCATGCGCGAAGCGGTGCAACACCACGGCGTGAAAGCCGGGGTAGCTGGTGATCACGTCCCAGCGCGTGCGCGCTGCGGGGTCGCGGTCTAGGATACATTGAATATCTGAGCGGATTCTTGAAAACATAAGCTTAGTTTAAACCGAGATTGTCCATTAGAACCCTCTGATGCTATGGTGAGCGAAACTGCCAGTCAGTTTTTGGGGTGGATTCCTAATGAATACCATTAGGAATTCTCAATTGAATCAACGGTTTGCAGCAATTTTTGGGCGCGACATGAATCCATCTGAGCCATTCGAGTTGAAGTTCACCTCCTGCGAAGTCACCGCATGGGGTGGCTTGGCCCTTTTGAAGCGCATGCTTGATGGCTTGGACTTCAAAAGGGCAGTACAAAGCTGGCAGCTACCCCAACCCGGCTCCAACCGCGGCTATCGCCCAGAGCAACTCATCGAGCAAATGATCGTCAGCATCTGGTGTGGTGCGGCTCGCTTTGCGCACGCCGACATCACGCGGCTGGACACAACACTGGTGCGCTTGTTTGACTGGGGTCGAGCCGGGCCTTGAGGTGTCGGAGTTGAGCTACCAGCCCCATGGCTGGGAGGATACCCAGCGCTTGGTGGTGGTGCGCTAGCACGTGCAGCGCAATCAAGGCGCAGTGGCTGGCAAGACGCTATCGCTGTTTGCCGATGATGCGGATTTGCAGGGCTGGCGCTACGGGGCAATGCTCACTGGTTTAACGCTACCGGCGCTGGAAGTATGGCGGCTGTACCGCGGACGCGCTGACTGCGAGAACCGGATCAAGGAGTTCAAGGCCGACTTTGGACTCGACAGCTTTGTGCTGCGCAGCTTCTGGGCCACCGAGGAAGCGTTGGGGGTGACCATGTTGGCCTACAACCTCATGAGTGTGTTTCGCCATACGGTTATGCGCCAAAAGGTGCATCACACGCTATGCACGCTGCACCACAAGGTGCTGGCCGTGGGGGCGTTCTGGGACGACCACTCAAGCAACTGCCCCAAGCAGACGTTTCGACTGGCCGTGGCGCGTAAACGAAGACCCTGGTTTGAGGGTTTGTGGGTCAATGCGGGGGAGCCAGTCAAGCTCACGCCGGTTGTGAAAAATTCTTAATGGACAATTTCGGATAAACATTTTAGGGTCAATCATGGCCAAAATGAGTTCGTGAGAGGTGGCAGCCGTGTCAACGGCATTGAATCCTTTTGGAGCTTTGCCAAGAGTCGCTTGGCTCAGTTCAATGGCGTGCCTAAAAATACCTTTGCTTTGCATCTGAAGGAGTGTGAGTTTAGGTTTAATCATCGGCATCAGAATCTCTATTTGGTTATGCTAAAGTTATTCAGAGAGAATCCTCTCTAATTTCATTTGCTTCCTAAGACCCTATTTTTTTAACCCAAGCAATTTCAAAGGTATCGCATGACCACCAATCGCCGGGACATTCTCAAATACACCGCCGCGGCTGCCGCTGCGGCAGCACTGCCCA
>JAYWCQ010000090.1:0-2534 GCA_043780435.1 Polaromonas sp. | reverse complement strand
CTAGCAGCCTGTCGGGCTTGAGGTTTTGCAAAGCCACTTGCATTTTGAATTTGCTTAAAAAATAGGCACTTTCGGCTGCGTTTTCAGCTTTCTGAGTGTTTTTCAAGGTAATTCCCTCCGTCATCCAAATTTTGGACGCAGTACCGCCATGCGCTTGACATTCCAGGCCAGGCAAACCAGATTCCATTCACCGGTGGCTTTGCGCAATCCACGCAAAGAGAACTGCCTGAACCCCATCACCGACTTGATGATGCCAAACACCGGCTCCACGGTTTGCTTGCGCAGGGCGTAAGCCGCTTTGCCCGATTGGGTCATCAGTCGGTGGGCCATTGCTTGCATCGACGTGGCATCTGCCTCTAAAGGCTCCGGCTCTGTGAAACGCGCACTCCAGTGCGGGTGATGGTCCTGCCGGGCCAGCGCAATCAGAGGCTCTATCTTGGCTTGTTCGCAAGCCATGACGTTGCTCTCGCTGCAAAAACCAGTGTCTGCGATCAGGGTCGTGACGGCACCCAGTCGCTGTGTCTGATCCTGCAGGGTCTTGATCATCGGCGTGACTTGTTGCTTGTCGTTAGGAGCCTGTGTCAGTCCGGTGGCCACCACCAGCATCGTCTGCGCATCCACTCCAGCTTGTGCGTTGTAGCACTGCTCAAAGCCGCCACCACTGACCTTCATGATGCGGGACTCTTCGTCCGTCAAGTTGATCTGGTCGCTGTCTTTGGCTCCCGGCTCTGGGGGAGTGGGTGGCTTACCACGGGGACTTTTACCCGTGTCTTTTTCTTGTGTCTCGCGTTTGTTGATCTTCTCGTCAAACTCCGCCTTCTCGCGTGCATAACGCGCTGCCGCTCGCTCTGCGATCTTGGCTTTGGCAGCAGCCATGGCGGCCAGTCGGTCTTCGCGCAGTTTGAGTTCTTTGGGCAGGCTCATGCCGTCAGGGTTGTTGGCCGTATCAGCCGCCTCAGCCAGTGCCAGCAGTTCCTGGACTTCCTGTTTGAGTTGGGCTTCGAGTTTGACGATGTGGCCGTGGGACAGAGCGCTGTGGCGCGATGCATTGGCGTGTATCTTGGTGCCGTCCAGGCACACGGTGCCCAGCTTAAGTAGTTTCATCTCGGTGGCCATTTCCAGTACTTGCACAAAGAGGCCCGAGAGTTCGTCTATGAAACGACGGCGAAAGGTGGCCAGGGTGTCGTGATCGGGGTGGGTGCCAGCAGCAATGTAGCGAAAGGCGACCGAGTCGTAGGTGGCCATTTCCAGTTTGCGGCTGGAGAAGACGCCCGTGCAGTAACCGTAAACCAGAATCGCCAGCAAAGTCGCTGGGTGGTGTGCCTTGGATCCGCGTCCTGCGTATTGACGGGTGAGATTGGAGAGATCCAGACCATCGATGACTTCAACGACGAAGCGCGCCAGGTGGTCTTGGGTGAGCCAGTCGTCTACCGACGGGGGTAGCAAGTAGTCGGTTTTACGGTCGGCGGGAATGAAGTTGGACATGGTCAAAATAGCCTATCGGGACAGGCGTGATTTTAACATTTCGCTATGCTTTTTGTAGCGAATTCTGAAAAGAAATTCAGGGACGAAAGCCCGACAGGCTGCTAGGCGGGATCTCGCGCAATGGTCGGGCACTCCCGCCGAGCGCCCGCTTGTTCACACCCACGGCGCCGCTTGAACTGGATGGCGTACGAACGCTGTTTGTGGAATACGCCACGGCGCTGAACGTCGATTTGTGCTTCCAGAATTTCACCGCTGAGTTACATGGTCTGCCTGGAGAATACTGCGCGCCGCGTGGCGGGCTGCTGCTGGCCACCGTGGATGGCGAGCTTGCTGGTTGCTGCGCGATGCGCCCGCTGGACAGCGTGGACTACACCAATGCTTGCGAGATGAAACGGCTGTTTGTACGCCCCGCATTTCGCGGACTGCAACTCGGACGCATGCTGGTCGAACGTATTTTGGACAGTGCCCGTCTGGCGGGCTATGCCTGCATTTTGCTGGACACGCTGGACGATATGGAATCGGCCCGCACCCTGTACCAGGAACTGGGTTTTGAAGAGATCCCACCGTACTACTTCAACCCCATCGCGGGCGCCCACTATCTCAAGGCTGATCTTTAGGCGAGGGCCGCAGGCCCCGAGAATCAGCCTTTGGCCTGCGCGAGCAGCGTGGCGGCATCACTCACTTCAAACTTGCCAGGGCCTTCGATATTCAGCGAAGCCACCTTGCCGTCCTTGACCAGCATGGAGTAGCGGTTGCTGCGCAGGCCCATGCCCTTGGCGGTCAGGTCCAGGGTCAAGCCTGTGGCTTGCGCAAAGGCGGCGCTGCCGTCGGCCAGCATGCGCACTTTGCCGGCGGTTTTTTGGTCACGCGCCCAGGCGCCCATGACGAAGGCGTCGTTCACACTCAGGCACCAGATTTCGTCGACACCAGCCGCCTTGAACGCAGCAGCATTCTCCACATAGCCGGGAACATGTTTGGCAGAACAGGTGGGGGTGAAAGCGCCAGGCAACGCAAACAGGGCAATAGTCTTGCCGGCGGTGGCCTTGGCC
>JAYWCQ010000089.1:0-2944 GCA_043780435.1 Polaromonas sp. | reverse complement strand
AGCCAGTTGCTGCTGCGATGGCGCAAGGCGCGGTGAAACACTCTGCGGCACAAGTTGCTGTGGCGGTGACGGGTGTTGCTGGCCCGACCGGTGGCAGTGCTGAAAAACCTGTTGGGACAGTTTGGATTGGCTGGTGGGTGGATGGAAAAACCACCACCGAACTGTGTCACTTCGATGGCGACAGGGCAATGGTTCGCGCCCTGACTGTTCAAAGAGCCTTGCAAGGACTCATTGAACGGTTGAAAGATTAAACAACCGCATCAGCCGCCTGCTTTTGCAGCATCGCCAGCACATTGGCAATGGTTTTACGCAACTCACGGCGGTCAGAGATGAAGTCCACCGCGCCTTTTTGCAGTAAAAACTCAGCCCGTTGAAAGCCCGCTGGCAGCGTCACGCGCACGGTGGATTCAATCACCCTTGGACCGGCAAAACCAATCAAGGCTTTGGGTTCGGCAATCACCACATCGCCCACAAACGCAAAACCGGCACTGACACCGCCCATGGTCGGGTCGGTCAACACGCTGATGTAAGGCAGGCCTTTTTTGGCTAATTTGGTGAGTGATGCGTTGGTTTTCGCCATCTGCATCAGGCTGAGCAAGCCTTCCTGCATCCGGGCACCACCCGTTGCCGTAAAGCAAATGAAAGGTACTTTTTGCTCAATCGCCGTGTGTACGGCGCGCACAAAGCGCTCGCCCACCACGCTGCCCATGCTACCGCCCATGAAGTCAAATTCAAAGCAGGCGACGACGACGTTGATGCTGTGAACCGAGCCACCTAGGACGACCAGTGCATCGGTTTCATTGGTGTTTTCAAGCGCTTCTTTCAAGCGCTCGGTGTATTTGCGGCTGTCTTTGAACTTGAGCGCATCCACGGGTAGCACTTCTTGCCCGATTTCGTAACGGCCCTCGGCATCCAAAAAGCTGTCCAGCCGCGCCCGTGCGCCTATGCGCAGGTGGTGGCTGCAGCTGGGGCAAACATTCTGGCTTTGCTCCAAATCGGCCTTGTACAGCACGGTTTCGCAGCTGGGGCATTTGATCCACAAGCCTTCAGGAATACTGCGCCGGTCTGCGGGGTCCGATTTGAGAATTTTGGGCGGAAGTAACTTTTCTAGCCAGCTCATGTGTGTATATCCTTCTACTCTTCTGTCCTGAACTTTCGTTCTGATGTTCTATTTTGCAACCAAAGCAGCGTGAATGCCACTTAAAAATTCGCTGGCCACGCCAACGACCTTGTCTCTGGGTTGTTTGTCTATCAATTGGATGATTTTGCTGCCAATCACCACCGCATCGGCCGTTCTGCCAATGGTTTGCGCCGTGGCAGCATCGCGGATACCAAAACCCACGCCAACTGGAATATCCGTCACATGCTGCCGAATCTTGGGCAACATGGCGGCGACGGCGTCCGTATCCAGCGTGCCCGCACCCGTCACGCCTTTGAGCGAGACGTAATACACATAACCGCTGGCGATGCGGGCAACCTGCGCCATGCGCTCGTTGGTAGACGTAGGCGCGAGCAGGAAGATCAAATCCATGCCATTGGCTTTTAACTCAGCGGCAAAAGACTCGCATTCTTCAGGTGGGTAATCAACCACCAGCATGCCGTCTACGCCAGCTTCTGCGGCATCGCGAATGAAAGCACTTTTGCCTACATCACTGTTATGCCGCTGATCGTAGCGCTCGATCGGATTGGCGTAGCCCATCAGCACGATGGGTGTTGATTGATTTGTCTGGCGGAAGTCGCGCACCATCTGCAGCACCTGCGGCAACCCAATGCCATAGCTCAGTGCTTTGTCGCCCGCTTTTTGGATCACAGGGCCGTCTGCAGACGGGTCACTGAAAGGTATGCCAAGTTCAATCACGTCCGCACCTGCAGCTACCATACCGTGCATCAGCTCGGGGGTGATATCGGCAAAGGGGAAGCCGGCGGTGACGTAAGGAATCAGTGCGGCGCGGTTTTGCGTTTTTAAGGCAGCGAAAGTGGATTTTATCCTGTGCAAATGCATGCTCATTTCACCATCCTCACAATCTGCTCGCTACCTTTGACCGATTGTCCTTCACAACTTGGACGGCAAAAGAAATCTGCCTTGCTCAAATCAGCCACCGTGCCGATGTCTTTGTCGCCACGGCCGGATAAGTTGACCAAAATAGATTGATCCGAACGCATCGTTTTGGCTAATTTCATAGCATAAGCGACTGCGTGGCTGGACTCCAACGCGGGAATGATGCCTTCGGTACGGCATAGATAGTGAAACGCGGACAAGGCTTCCTCGTCGGTGATGCCCACATATTCGGCACGGCCAATATCTTTTAAAAATGCATGCTCAGGGCCGACACCGGGATAGTCCAAGCCAGCACTGACGCTATGGGTTTCGGTGATCTGCCCGTTGTCGTCCTGCAAAATGTAAGTGCGGTTGCCGTGCAACACGCCTGCGCTGCCGCGCTGCAGCGATGCCGAGTGTTTACCGCTTTCCAAGCCTTCACCAGCCGCTTCCACCCCAATCAAACGAGTGTTGTCATGCTTGATGTAGGGGTAGAAAATACCCATGGCGTTGCTACCACCACCGACGCAGGCAATCACTGCATCGGGTTGTGTCGTTTTGCAGCCAGCCGCAGCCAGCATTTCCGGCATTTGAACCAAACATTCATTGCCGATCACACTTTGGAAATCGCGCACCATCATGGGGTAAGGGTGCGGGCCGGCGACAGTGCCGATGATGTAGAAGGTGTTGTCCACATTGGCGACCCAGTCGCGCATGGCTTCGTTCAACGCGTCTTTCAGAGTGCGGCTGCCACTGGTCACAGGTACAACGGTTGCGCCAAGCAGTTTCATGCGGTAGACGTTGGGACTTTGGCGTTTGACGTCTTCACTGCCCATGTACACCACGCATTCCAGGCCGTAGCGGGCACAGATGGTGGCTGTGGCGACGCCGTGCTGGCCAGCGCCA
>JAYWCQ010000088.1:0-5947 GCA_043780435.1 Polaromonas sp. | reverse complement strand
CGGCAACAAAATTCAAATCGACACCAATTGGAATCGCTCGCTAGCCCTTTAAAATCGGGGCTTTGCGACTCTTTACGCTTGAGTTAAGCGGACACTAGTCTAGCAACTTATGCAATAAATACGCCATCTACAGCCTAAAATGGCATGTTTTTCAGTTTAATCCAGCTTGGCGCCTGATTCTTTCACCACTTTCGCCCATTTGACGGTTTCGACTTGAATCAAGCTGGCGAGTGACTCAGGGCTGGCTGGGGCGGCGTCTAGCCCCAAGGTTGAGAGTTTTTCTTTCACGTCTGGCAAGGTCATAACGCGGATCGTTTCAGCGTTGATGCGGGCTAAAACGTCTTTGGGCATGCCAGCCGGTGCCATCAAGGCAAACCACGAGGTCGCTTCAAAGCCGGGCAAACCAGCTTCAGCAATCGTCGGAATATTCGGTGCGGCGGGTGAACGCGTAGCGCTGGTGACGGCGATGGCGCGGATATCGCCAGATTTGACCAATGGCAGTGCCGAAGGCATATTGTCAAAAATCATGGAAATACGGCCACCCAACAAATCCGGAATCGCCTGCGCACGGCCTTTGTAGGGGATGTGCTGCATTTTGACGCCAGCCAAGGTGTTGAACAGCTCGCCAGACAGGTGAATGGATGTGCCGCTACCCGAAGAGCCAAATGTCAATGGCGTCTTGCCTGCTAGCGCAATCAGTTCTTTGACGGTTTTGGCGGGGACGTTGTTGTTGACGACCAGCAAGTTCGGCGTGCTGGCCAAAAAGCTCACCGGTGTGAAGTCTTTGATGTTGTCGTACGGCATTTTCGCGTACAGGGCGGGGTTGATCGCGTGGGTGCCTACCGTCGCGATGAGCAGTGTGGTGCCGTCAGCTGCGCTTTTCGCCACAAAATCAGCACCTATGTTGCCGCCTGCGCCGGATTTGTTGTCTACGGTAAAAGTCAGCCCAGTCGCTTGCCCCCACTTGTCCGCCAAAATGCGCGCCAAAGTATCAGGTGCGCCACCAGGTGGGAAGGTAACAACGATTTTTACGGGTTTGGTCGGCCAAACGGCGTTAGCTGCGGTTTGCGCTTGAGCTGATTGCATCACAAGCCCTATGAATAAACTTGATACGGTCAGTAATTGTTTGAATAAAGTGCGAGTCATAAAAAAGCCTCCAAATTTAAGTCGTCAAAACTAACCGAACTCCGCTCAATCCAGTGTCACACCCGCGTCTTTCACCACTTTGCCCAAACGCACGGTGTCGCGTTTGATCAACTCACCAAATTGCGCAGCCGTGCCGCCCACCACGGGTGTGCCAATCGCTTCCCATTTTTTATGAAACTCTACATCGCTGAAAATGGCATTCAAAGTCGTATTCAACTTGTCGATGATAGGTTTCGGCGTCCCTGCACGCACCGCAATGCCGTGCCAGCCGGTGAACTCGTAGCCCGGCACACCGGCCTCAGCCATGGTCGGCACATTCGGCAATTGTGGGCTGCGCTTGGCAGATGTCACCGCCAGCGGCACCAATTTGCCTGATTGGATGTGCGGCAAGGAGCTGCCCAAAATATCAAACATCACTTGCACTTGGCCGCCCAGCAAATCATTCAAAGCCGGGCCCGCGCCTTTGTAGGGGATATGTGCAATTTCGGTGCCCACTTGGGTGTTGAACAACTCTCCCGCCAAGTGCTGTGGCGTACCATTACCTGCGGAGGCAAAGCTCAAGTCCTTTTTATTCGTTTTCGCAAAAGCAATCAGTTCTTTGACGTTTTTGGCTGGCACTTTGGGGTGGACTTCTAGCACCAGCGGGAATGACGAGATTTGAATCACGGGTGCAAGCTCGGTCAACGGGTTGAACGGCATGCTTTTGTACAACGTCGAGTTCACCGCCATCGGGCCACTGGCGGCCAGCAAAATGGTATGGCCGTCGGCTGGCGCTTGTTTGGCCACATCCGCGCTGCCCACATTACCGCCAGCGCCGGCTTTGTTGTCAATCATGACGCTGACGCCAAGACGCGTTTGCAATTCACCCTGAAGCAGCCGCGCCATCAAATCCGTCGGGCCGCCAGGTGGGTAGGGCACCACGAAGCGAATGGTTTTGGTGGGGTAGGCGTCTTGTGCCAATGTGGAAAACGATGTGAATCCTGCTGCTGCAACCAAGCTGAGTGCCGCGATTTTTGTAAATTGACCGAACATGATTTCTCCGTTGATTTTGCTATGGTGTATGAGTATGTAGTAAGCACGCCTACAGACCTCAAGTTTAAGCGGAATCAACCGCATCAACTCCTAGTACAAACGCCTAGGAAGCTTGCATTGAAAGCGTGCATTTTTTAGCTTGTTTTAGTGGTGGTTTTTGTTACTACGCGTAAGAAATGTGTGATGGTAGCTGAGGGCTATGAAATCAAAGTTCTGCAAATTTCTGAGCAGCGTTTTTGGGATAACTATTTCAATGCAAACTGGTGTTTTTAGCAATGGCAGTGATGCATCTAGTCTCATATAAACATGCGTCATATGGCATCAAGGCATTGCATCTTTTGAAAAATAATCGCGCCAATTATTAAAGTTGTTGTGAGACCACGCCGACACACTTTGTAGTCGCTTTTCTACTGTTCATTGAAACCCAGAACAAACTGAAAATCGTGGTTACTTATCGACAAGCCCCAGCCCTTGTACCGCTTGCTTGACAGGTCTACATTGAAGCTTCCACCGTATTTTTTCAATCAATCCATCAACCCAATAGTAAGGAAACTACCATGTTACGCAGAAATATTCTTCTCATGAGCGGCATCGCTGCCATCTCAGCCAGCACAATGCTAGCCGCTTGCGGTGGCAACTCGGAGGTAAACAAAGACCTTTTTGAATTGGTGCGCAGCAACTCTGATTTGAGTGTGCTGGGAGACGCTGTTGTTGCTGCCGATTTGGTGGTAACCTTCCAAGCCAACACGTCTTACACCTTGTTTGCGCCTAACAACGCAGCTTTCGTTGCCGCGCTTGCCGAATTAGGTATGACCAAAGACCAGCTCTTTGCCAACAAACCGTTGCTCTCGTCCATTCTGACCTACCACCTGCTGCCTGGCAAAATCAACAACGCTGATTTTGTGTTCAACACACCACTTAAAACGGTGCAAGGTGCAACGCTGAAAATTGACAATGTTGCCGGCGTTTTCACCATCACCGATGGCCGCAACCGCCAGTCCCAAATCATTCAGTTCAACCTCGACGCTAGAAACGGCGTCGTCCATGTCGTCAATAAAGTATTGTTGCCGCCATTGTAAAAGCTATGCTAAAAAGAGCATAGCACATCAGGCAATAAATACGCCAGCTATGTGCATATTTTGAGGGTGAATCAAGTGGTTTCAGAGCTTTCAGCGGCTTTGGTGCTTTGATTGCATTGGGTTTGCGCCTGCGCGATCAGCGGCAGCACCTGAGCGGCGCTTGGGCTGTGCGCAATGAGTGAGAGGGCGAGCATCGCTAAAAACGACTGCGCTTGCGCCTCGCCCACGCCGGCGAGTGCGTTGCACAGAGCGGTGTAGGTTTGGTCTAATTCGCTATCAGTCATGACATCACTCCCGTTTGCTTCATCGCCGCCAGCAAAGGAGCAATATCCGAGCCTTTCCAGCGTCCCATCACATAGCCGTCGGGTCGCACCAGTATCAGCGCTGACTCGGTCGGATTAGACAGTCCAAACTGGTTGTGGCCGGCGTATTTATTGCCTGAGAAGCTATGAATTTTGATGCTATTTTGCGCTAATTCTGTTTGTTTTGGCTTGTCTAATGAATCGCCAAAGACGATGCAAACAAAGTTTTTGCCAAATTGTTGCGATAAATGTCGTGGTAGATGCGTGCCATCATCCAGCAAAACCTCGGGTGCCGGCATGCCCGGCGCGGCCAAGTCGCTGCTCCAAGTGTCACTATCTGGCAAGTTCAAGGACGAACCGACGTAATGAATCGGCGTCGATTGACGTGGGTTAATCAGCGAACGCACTTTCTCGTCAGCCAGCGCCAGCTTCAAAGTCGCCTCTCGCATCAGTTTGAACGCAAAGTTGGGCGGTGCCATGAACTCCGTGCTTTTAGCGCCGAAAACCATGTTTTCATGCGCGGCGTGGACGCGCTCTGTGGAATACGTGTCCAGCAAGCTGTCTGGCGACGTGCCTTTGATGACGCGCGCCAGCTTCCAAGCCAAGTTTCCCGCATCGTCCAGCCCAGAATTCAGCCCGCGCACCCCAAAAATCGGCACCAAATGCGCGGCATCGCCCGCAAACAGCACGCGGTTGTGTCGGTATTTCTCCAAACTCAGGCATTTGGCGTTGTAGATCGAAATCCACAGCGGCACCCATGGCTCGTTTTCACCAATCATGGACAAATGGCTTTGCACGCGGGGCAGCACGTTTTCGGGTTTGATGGCTTCGACGGGGTCTTCATCGTCCCGAATCTGGTAGTCAATCCGCCACACGTCCTCAGGCTGGCGGTGCATCAAAATGGTGGAGCCGGGGTTGCTGGGCGGGTCAAACCAGGCCAGCCGCTCGACGGCGCGTTTCGTTTTTTGACGGATATCGACGATGACGTACTTGCCGTCGTACTGCATACCCTGCAGTTGCAGCCCCAGCTGCTCACGCACCGTGCTGCGGCCACCATCGCAGGCGACCAGCCAATCGGCTCGTATGGTCTGCGTTTTGCCGTCAGCATCAACCACATCCACTTCATTGAAGTCTGCTTGTTGGCGCACCGCTTCGACTTTGCAATTCCACCGCACATCCACCAAATCACCGTTGTTGTCTTGGTATTTTTGAGCCGCTTCATGCGCAAATTGCTCAGCAAAATACTGCTGAATGTTCACCATGGGCGCAAAGCGCTGCGTGGGGTCGCTGGGCATTTGAAAGTGCAGCACCTCGGTATCGCGGTAATAACTGCGCCCACCCACCCACGACAACCCTTTTTCGACCAGCGGCTTGTCCGCACCCACCCAGCCTAAAATCTCCTGCGACCGCCGCGACATGCAAATCGCGCGGCTGCCGGTGCAGTAAGACGGGTCGTTTTCAATCACCACGCTGCGAATGCCAAAACTGGCCAGCAGCGCGGCCAGTGTCAATCCGACTGGGCCTCCGCCGGCGATGAGGACGGGTGTGTTTTCGGGAAAAGGCTTGCTCATTGATCGTCTAAACCTTTACCATTCAGAATCTTCGGCATGCATTTTTCAACCCTAGCCGTTCGCGTTTTAGCTTGCTTGGCAACCGAAAAATACAGCAAATAACCGCGTTGCCGCCCCGGTGTCAACGCCTCAAAAGCGGTTTTAAGGGCAGGGGATGCGTCTAACTTGGCTTGAAACTCTTCAGGCAATGCAAATTCAGCCGTCTCTTTCTTGATCACCTTCAAACCCGCTTTTTCCACAGCAATGGCTTCATTGATATAGGCTTTGATAGTGGTTTTCAGCGCCACAATCTCGCGAACATCCGTAAACCGAATCTGCCGCGCTGATTGCACGTTCTCGGTTTGCTGGATCAAAATCCCCTTGGCGTCCTTCAGCATCGCGCCTTTGAAGAATAGCAGTGCGCAATAGTCTTTGAACGCGTGGATTATCACGACGTTGCCTTTTTGTTTGTCGTTTCCGAAGGTATAGCAAGGCACCCCCCATTTGCATTCCTCCGTCAGCCCAGCTGCCAACACCAAAGCCCGCAACGCTACCAGCTCTGCAGCCCACGTGTTGACCTTGCAGGCTGGCGTTCCGCCTTTGGAGCAGCGGCCGCAGCCGTCTGTGAAGTAGGTATCAGCATGTTGATTCATTTTAATTTTGATGCCCACACATATGGATTTAGAAGGATTCGTCATCATAATACGAAAATGTGCTTATTTCATGCAATCATGCCGTTGTGCTATCATGCACTATATACAGGACAACGGAGGATGACGCATATGACGGCTTTAAATTACAAAGTAGTGGGCAAGAGCGGACAAATCTCACTCGGAAA
>JAYWCQ010000087.1:0-3439 GCA_043780435.1 Polaromonas sp. | reverse complement strand
TTTCTGTTTTTCCATCCCGGCCTGTCAATAAATTCAACCACTTACATCAATTTTCAGGTCGGAAGTAAAAAGTGCTTGTAGTGGCACGTTTAGTGTTATGAGTAGTTTTCAATTTACCAAGATTGAGCTACACTCAGCGCCATGTTCATCAAAGTTACCCAATCAGGCAACCGGCGCTACGCTCAACTGGTGGAATCCTTCCGTAACGTTGAAGGCAAACCCCGCCAGCGCACCGTCTGCACCTTGGGTCGTCTGGAAGTCGGTGGCGAAGTCGACACCCTGATTGCCTCTTTGCAGCGTGCCCGAGGCATTGCACCTGCGCCCAGTGCCCTTGATGGCCTGCGCTTTACCGACAGCCGCCATGCAGGCGACATCTGGGCCTTGTCCGAGCTATGGCGCTCCTTGGGCTTTGACGAACTCTCCAGCGTCTGGCGGCGCTCCAAAACCGAAGTCGATGTCCTGACCTGTCTGCGCCTGATGGTCTTCAATCGCCTGTGTGATCCGGGCAGCAAACTTGGTGTGCTGCGCTGGCTCAAAACAGTCGCGCTGCCTGCGGGCTTTGACTTCACCCCTGAGCATCAGCACCTGATGCGGGCCATGGACGTGCTCGATGGGCACAGCGACAAACTCAGCACCCGGCTGGCCACGCTCATGCGCCCCTTGATTGATCAAGACCTCTCGGTTGTGTTTTATGACCTCACCACGGTCGAGGTCACCGGCCAGACGGATCTCGAAGATGACGTGCGTGCTTACGGCATGGCCAAGTCTGGTCTGGTGGAGCGCCAGTTCATGCTGTCCCTGGTGCAAACCGCTGAGGGTTTGCCCATCGCGCATGAAGTCCATCCCGGCAACACGGCAGAGGCCAAAACCCTGTTGCCAATGATTCGGGGCTTATTGGCGCGCCACCCTCTCAAACGCGTGGTGCTGATTGCTGACCGGGGGCTGCTGAGCACAGCCAACATCGAAGAACTGGGCAAACTACAGGCGCAACTCAAAATAGACGGGCGTGACGTGGCTGTCGAGTACATCCTGGCGGTGCCTGCGGCACGCTATGGCGACTTTGCCGATGATCTGAAGACGCTCCATGAGGCGCAAGACAACACGCAAGAATGGTGCGCCGAGACCCAGTGGCAGAGCAGCCGTCTGGTGGTGGCGCACGACCCAGTGGCGGCCAACAGGCGCACCACTGCGCGAGACAAGACGATTGCTGATTTGGTCAAACTGGGCCAGCAGTGCAGTGTCAAACTCGATGAGCAGGACGAGCGCCAGCGCACCGGTCAAAAGAAGAAAAGCAAGGGCCGACCGATGTCGGATTCGGGCACCAAGGCGCGTTTCTACCACGCGGTAAAAGATGCTCATATGGCGCATCTGATCAAGGTGGACTTGAAGGCTGAGCTGTTCAGTTACACGATTGACGAGGATAAGAAGCGCTACCTGGAACTGCTCGATGGCAAGCTGCTGCTGGTGACCAACACCACCGCAACAGCGGCTGAGGTGGTGCAACGCTACAAGAGCTTGGCCGATATTGAGCGGGGCTTTCGGGTGCTCAAGTCTGACATCGAGATTGGACCGGTGTACCACCGGCTGCCACAGCGCATTCGCGCGCATGCGCTGATTTGTTTCATGGCACTGATTCTGTACCGGGTGATGCGCATGCGGCTCAAGGCCGCCAAGAGATCAGAGTCGCCCACTACGTTGTTGGAGCAACTCAAACGCATTCATCAGCAAACTGTTGAGACCGGCGAGGGCAAAACGCTGACCGGGTTGACTGAGATTACAGCGGCACAGAAATCACTGTTTGCAGCTTTGGAGTTGACACCGCCAGCCCCATCAGACCTCGCCAAGCCCGTTTTGTAGTCTGCGCTTTGAAGTCCGTTTCTAATGGAATCAATCACTTACGTTCAGGAAGTGTCGAACTTGTGCAGCAAGAGCGTGAGCGATGGAATGGTTGCGCCGGCGCATCGAGGCCAGGATCGTCATTGAAGACTGGCGGACGCGTTGCTGCATTGGTCGTCAGAGCCTGCCTGCGGGCATTGAGAAGTGGCACGGCAAACGTCATTCGAACAGTTTTCTGAAATAGCTGATGGTTTCTTGCAACCCGTCTTCAAGAGTCACCGTCGGCCCCCACTTGAGCTGTTCGCGGGCCAGACTGATATCTGGCTGACGTTGCCTGGGATCATCTTGCGGCAACTCGATGAACTTTACGCCGGATTTGCTCCTGACCAAGCGAATGACACATTCGGCGAGTTCAAGAATGCTGCATTCATGCGGGTTGCCAAGGTTGACGGGTCCGGTGAACCCGGCCTTGCTGTCCATCATGCGCAGCATGCCGTCGATCATGTCGTCTACATAGCAGAACGAGCGCGTCTGGCTGCCGTCGCCATAGATCATGATGGGCTCGCCGCGCAATGCGTTAACGATGAAATTGCTGACCACGCGACCATCGTTCGGGTGCATGCGCGGCCCATAGGTATTGAAAATGCGCACGACCTTGATATCAAGGTCGTGCTGGCGGTGATAGTCGAAAAACAGCGTCTCGGCGCAACGCTTGCCCTCGTCATAGCAACTGCGCGGGCCAATGGGGTTGACGCGGCCCCAGTAATCCTCGCGCTGCGGATGCACCTCCGGGTCGCCGTAGACTTCTGAAGTGGACGCCTGCAGGATGCGCGCTTTCAGCCGCTTGGCGAGTCCTAGCATGTTGATGGCCCCATGCACTGAAGTTTTCGTCGTCTGTACCGGATCAAGCTTGTAGTGGACCGGCGAGGCAGGACAGGCCAGGTTGTAGATCCGGTCGACCTCCACGTAGAGCGGAAAGGTAACGTCGTGCCGCATCAGCTCAAAATTCTTGTGGCGCGTCAGGTGATGGACATTCTGTTTGCTGCCGGTGAATAAATTGTCGACACAAAGCACGTCGCAGCCTTCCTTCAGCAATCGCTCGCACAAATGCGACCCAAGGAATCCGGCACCACCTGTAACCAGGACGTTGTTCATTCGTTGCCTTTGGTGACGTTGACGGGTGCTACGCCGTCAGTTGAGCCATATTCATACCGTGGGAGGGCGTTGTCAATCCGTTCATCAGCAGACAGAATGTGCTCATCATGTAATCCTTCGATGTCCTGGAAGTGCGGGCCGGTGGTCGATTCGTCCGGAATGTAGCCCCGATGGCCACTTCAAATTCCCCCACCTGTGGCCGGTCAAATTCCCCCAGGCAGGACGGGCCAATTATCAATCGTTTGATGTATCGCGTGCAATACGCGCAGCGGCCTCCTTCAGTCGGTAGCTCTTGCCTTCGAATTCCAACAGCGTCGAGCGATGCATGAGCCGATCCAGAATGGTGGTGCTCATCGTGTTGTCGCCCAGGTATTTGCCCCAGTCCTGAACGATCCGGTTTGAGGTCACCACAATGCTGCGGCGCAGCTTGTAGCGTTGGTGAACCACA